>JBDLVH010000069.1:0-18530 GCA_039804865.1 Actinomycetota bacterium
ACTTGAGGCCGCCTTGCCACCGTTGGAGATGATGGCTTCTTCGATTTGCTCGCGGGTGAAGAGCTTGAGGCTTCCGGTTGCCACGATGGACATTCCGGTGAAAATGCCCTCAGCTGCGGCCACGGCACCCGGACCTTGGTGCCCTGGGATTTCCAGCTGAACCCCGGCGGCTCGCCAAGCCTCGATGATCTCGCGGTGCCAATCCACCGAGATCCAATCCACGATGCTTTGTGCAAGTGTTGGTCCAACGCCATCAACCTGGCTGAGCTCCTCGGCAGACGCCGAGAAAATGCGATCAAAAGATCCAAAGTGGGCAGCAAGCGCTCGCGCCGCAACCGGACCCACGTGACGGATTGAAAGTGCGGTCAAGAATCTCCAGAGTGGACGGGTCTTTACCTCTTCGAGGTTGCGCAGCAGCTTGAGCGCTACCTCTGCCGGAGTTCCGTCCTTCTTGGCAAAAAACTCAACCACCTTAGGCGTGCCATCATCGTTGAGCTTTGGCAGACCGGTATCGGGGTCAAGCACAAGCGACTTGATGGGCAGAAGGTCTTCCAGAGTCAAACTGAAGAGGCCTGCCTCACTGGTTAGCGGCGGGATCGCCGGCTCAATTGGCTGAGTAAGCGCACAAGCGGCCACGTAACCCAGAGCTTCGATGTCCAGCACTCCACGAGATCCGAGGTAGGCAATGCGCTCGCGAAGCTGAGCTGGGCAACTGCGGGTGTTAGTGCAGCGCAGGTCAATGTCGCCCTCGCTGGCCGGTGCTAGCGGAGCCCCGCAATCTGGGCAGTTTGCTGGCATGACAAACGCACGCTCACTGCCGTCGCGCAACTCGATTACCGGACCCAGAATTTCGGGGATAACGTCTCCGGCCTTGCGAAGCACCACGGTATCGCCAATCAGCACGCCCTTGGCCTTCACCACATCCTGATTGTGCAGAGTGGCAAACTCCACCACCGAACCCGCCACCTTCACTGGTTCTACAACCGCGTACGGCGTGGCTCTTCCAGTGCGCCCAACACCGATGCGAATGTCGACCAACTTGGTGTTGACCTGCTCTGGTGGGTACTTGTAGGCGATGGCCCAGCGCGGCGCGCGGCTGGTGAAACCGAGTTGGCGCTGTTGGGCGAGGTTGTCCACCTTCACCACAACGCCGTCAATCTCGTGCTCTAACTGGTGACGCTTGGCTTGGAACTCATCGATGTAGGCCAAAACCTCGGCCGAAGTTGAAACTACGCGATAGCGATCGCTGGTTGGAAGGCCCCAGCCTTTAAGAAGCTCATAAAGCTGACTCTGAGCCAATACTGGCGCATCTGTCCAGGCCCCAACGCCGTGCACCAGCATCTGTAGCGGACGGCTCGCAGTAACTGCCGCATCCTTCTGGCGAAGCGAGCCACTGGCAGAGTTTCGCGGGTTGGCAAAAGGAGCCTTACCGGCCGCAACCAAGCCGGCGTTGAGCTGGGCGAAGTCGGCTAGGCCGTAGAAGATCTCGCCGCGCACCTCCACCACTGCCGGGTAGTCGCTGCCAGACAAACGATGAGGAATGCCCTTGATGGTCATCACGTTTGCGGTGACGTCTTCGCCAACCACGCCGTCGCCACGGGTGGCGGCAGATACCAGCTCGCCGTTGATGTAGCGAAGGTTGATGGCCAAGCCATCGATCTTGAGCTCGCACAGGAACTGGGTCCCCGTCTCAACGCGGGCACACCAGTCGGTGAGCTCCTCGTGGCTGAAGACATTGTCGAGGCTCATCATGCGCTCGAGGTGCTCTACGGGCGCAAATGTCTGAGAGGCCGATCCGCCGACGGTTTGGGTTGGGCTGTCGCCCGTAATTAGTTCTGGGTGCTGGGTCTCTAGAAGTTCCAGTTCGTGCAGCAGCGCGTCATAGTCTGCGTCGGACACCAAAACGGTGTTGCCCTCGTAATAAGCACGACGGTGTTGATTGATCAGGTCTACCAACTGGGCAATGCGAGTGCGTGCCGCTTCGAAGTCAGTCACTACTCGCCAATCATTAATGGAACGGCACTCTCGGTGCGATCGATGGTGGTCTGACCAAGCACACGAGTACCTACATACAGCACGGCTGTCTGGCCCGGGGCGATACCCATGATTGGCTCTTTGATACGAACAACAAGCTGATCGTCAACCACGGCGGCGGTTGCTGGCATTGGGTCGCCGTGTGCTCGCACCTGCACCTCGCAGTCGAACCACTCGGTTGGGTTTAGCGGAGCAGCGCCACACCAGGTGAACTTAGAGCCCGCAATCTCGTTGACAGCCAAGGCGTCGTGCGGGCCAACCACTACCTCGCGGGTCTTGGGACGAATCTCAAGCACATAGCGAGGCTTGCCATTGACGGCAGGACGACCAAGGTGCAGGCCCTTGCGCTGGCCAACAGTAAACATGTGTGCACCCTGATGATCACCAAGCACATTGCCACTTCGATCAACGATGGAACCAGGTGCGATTCCTGCCTTCTCGGCAAGCCAATCCGCGGTATCGCCCTCAGGGATGAAGCAGATGTCGTATGAGTCTGGCTTCTGCGCAACGGTTAGACCGCGAGCCGCAGCCTCGGCGCGGACATCAGCTTTGTTTGCACTTGGTCCAATAGGGAAAATCACATGTGCCAGTTCATCTGCGGTGAGCACACCGAGGACGTAGCTCTGGTCTTTGGTGAGGGCTGGTGATCGGTGCAGTTCGAGCTGACCAGAATCACCCTCGCGAACCTCGGCGTAGTGACCGGTTGCAACAGCGTCGAAGCCCAGAGCCAAGGCCTTTTCGAGCAGGGCGGCAAACTTGATGCGCTCGTTGCAGCGCATACACGGATTTGGGGTGCGACCAGCCTGATACTCGGCGATGAAATCGTCAACCACATCGTGCTTGAAACGCTCCGAGAAGTCCCACACGTAGAAAGGAATGCCCAGCATGTTGGCAACTCGTTGTGCGTCCATAGAGTCTTCGATGGTGCAGCAACCGCGCGAGCCGGTACGCAGGGTTCCGGCATTTCGGCTTAGGGCTAGGTGAACGCCAACAACTTCGTGACCGGCTTCAACTGCGCGAGCGGCGGCAACCGCGGAGTCAACTCCGCCAGACATCGCCACTAAAACCTTCATCAGGCAATTAAAACAGGTGAAGAGCTCAAATGGACCCGTCAAATGATCAAACTGTGAAACCGGCTTTTTTCGCCCTGGTGTGCGCCTCGGGCAGTTGCTGCAAGAAAGTCTCGATGTCAGCCTCGGTTGTGGTGTAGCCCATCGAGATTCGCAGGCAGGCCGAGGAGTCGCGCTCGTCGAATCCCATTGCCAATAGCACGTGCGAGGCGCTGGTCACTCCGGCGCTGCAAGCGGACCCGTTGGATACGGCCACTCCCCTAGCATCCAGCAAGAACAGCAGGCTATCGCCGGCACATCCAGGGAAAATAAAGTCCACGATGTGCGGCAGTGTGTTGCTACCGGCTGCGGTTTCAATGGCGTCGGGAATCAGTTTGGTCACACCCGCAACCAGTTGATTTCGAAGTGAACGAAGCCTGGTCGCCTCTTCAGGTTCGGCGGCCACGGCGAGACTTACCGCCAAGGCCAGTGCGCTGGCTCCGGCTGCGTCCTGTGTGCCAGCCCGAAGGTTGCGCTCCTGCGAACCACCGTGCTGCTGCCCCGAGAGTCTTGCGGTTCGCGCTACCAGCAAGCCGCCCACACCAGCCGGTGCACCTAGCTTGTGCCCGGTGAATGCGAGGGTGGCAGCCCCGGACTGTGCAAAATCGATGGGGGTATGGCCAATCGCTGCAACGGCATCGGTGTGCACCGGAATGCTGTAAACCTTTGCCAGCGCCGAAACGGCGGCAACATCGGTGATTACACCGGTCTCGTTGTTGGCCCACATCACGGTGATTAGAGCAACGCTGTTTGCATTTTCAGCAAGAAAGCCCTCGAGGAATCCAAGTTCCAACTGACCATTGCGATGAACCGGGATAGCCACAAACTGTGCATCGCGGCTTGCCATCAGCCACTCGATGGGTTCCAAAACTGCGTGGTGCTCGGTGGCCACCGAGATGATCACCGGACGGGCCTGATCCTTGTTGCGGGCATCAAACAGACCCTTGATTGCCAGATTGTTGGACTCGGTGCCACCGGAGGTGAAGACAACCTCGTTGCGATCGCAGTTCAGAGACTTGGCAATAAGTTCACGAGATTCTTCAAGCTTGCGCCTGGCGGCCTGACCGAAACTGTGCACCGATGAGGGGTTTCCCAGGGTGGCAAGCGACTCGGCTAGCAACGCCACTACCTCGGGTCTCACCGGGGTTGTTGCTGCGTGATCGAGGTAAACGCTCATATAAACAAGACTATTCCAGCCAAAATCCACAAATGTGCGCAAAGACCAACCCGTGTAACCTGCTTGTGACATTCGCCAAGTATCCTTAAACACGATGTCGAAGACTGCCGTAGATCCGCGTATTAACCCAGACCGTATGGGAATGACCTTTGCCGGCGCAAAGGGAACTTTTCGCGTCTACAGCACCAACGCGCAATCTATCCAGCTTCTAGTCCTGGATGACGCCAACCCGCGACTGGCTAAAGAAGAACTAGAACTGGTTCGTGGCGATAACGACATCTGGGAAGTTTCCAGCAGCAAAATCAAGCCAGGCATTAAGTATGCGATTCGCGCCGACGGCCCCAAGGGCCCGCGCCACGCGTTCAACCCCTCCCTTAACCTGATCGACCCATACGCCAAGGCGGTAGAGCGCCTAAGCGCCCGCGAGTACTACTGCGTGGCAATCACCGAGGAATTCGACTGGCAGGGTGTGGCCAAGCCAAAGACTCCACTAGACCAGACCATCATCTACGAGGCTCACGCCCGAGGCCTCACCCGCGGCAACACCAACATCCCGGACGACATCCGCGGTACCTACGCTGCCCTGGGACACCCAGAGACAATCGCTCACCTAAAGAAGATTGGCATCACCTCAGTAGAGCTGCTTCCAATCCAGATGTTCATCTCAGAGCCTCGCCTCATGAACATGGGCCTTTACAACTACTGGGGTTACAACACCATCAACTTCTTCTCGGCCCACCCACGCTACGCATCACCGCTGGTGCGCGAAAAGGGTCCAGAGCACATCGTCAACGAACTCAAGACCGCAATCCGTGAACTTCACCGAGCTGGCATTGAGGTTATTTTGGACGTGGTTTACAACCACACCGCCGAGGGTGGCGGTGGCGGTCTGACCCACTCATTCCGTGGCCTGGACCAGGATTCCTACTACCGCCTAGACGATCGTGGTTGGTACCAGGACACCACCGGCTGTGGCAACTCAATGAACTTTGCCAACGATCACGTGGTGCAGCTCACGATGGACAGCCTTCGCTACTGGACCGAAGTTATGCAGATTGATGGCTTCCGCTTCGACCTGGCAACCACCCTGGCCCGAGACGCCAGCAACACCTTCGACGCCAACCACCCAATTCTTCAGGCCATGCGCCTAGACCCAATCCTTGCCGACTCAAAGCTGATCATGGAGCCGTGGGACGTAGGTCTAGGTGGCTGGCAGACCGGTAACTTCCCAGCGCGATTCAGCGAGTGGAACGACCGCTACCGCGATAACGTTCGCCGCTTCTGGCTAACCGACATCGCCAACGCCCGAAACAGTGGCAACCACTGGAACGGTGTTGCGGACCTGGCAACTCGCCTAGCAGGCTCGCAGGACATCTCCGGCAGTTCGGGCAGCCCGCTTGGCACCGTCAACTTCATTACCGCGCACGATGGGTTCTGCCTCAAGGATCTGGTGTCCTACAACGTAAAGCACAACCAGGTAAACGGCGAAAGCAACCGCGACGGCACCAGCAACAACTTCTCGTACAACTTCGGCATCGAGGGCGAGACCCAAGACCCTTCAATCCGTGCCATCCGTCGCAAGACCGCGCGCAACCTGTTGGCCACTCTCCTGTTCTCGGCTGGCATTCCGATGGTCACCGCCGGAGACGAGCGCGGAAAGACCCAGCTGGGAAACAACAACGCCTATTGCCAGGACAGCAACCTTTCTTGGGTCAACTGGGACCTCACCAGGTCACAGCAAGACCTGGAGGCAAGCTTTGCGTACCTCACCAAGTTGCGTCACGAAAACCCAACCCTTCGCCCAAGCAACTTTGGCTCGTTCGAGCGGCTGGAGCCTGGCCTAGACCGCATCCGCTGGTACAACATCAAGGGCCAGCTAATGACCAATGAAGACTGGGGAAACCCAGAATGTCGCACGGTCATGCGCCTCAGCGAGCATCTGGCCGCGGATGGCAGCAAGAACGTCACATTGATGCTGGTTCACGGTTCCGAGCGCGAGGAGCCAGTTACCCTTCCGGCCGGCCTTGGCTACGACAACTACGAATTGCTCTGGAACAGTGCCTACGAGCTACCACCGACAGACATTCTCAAGGTGAATATCGCAAAACCAATCACGGTCTCCGGATCTTCTGTTTTGCTGCTTCGCGCCATTTAGTTTCAAAACCTTCCAAAAAGTGCCTGAATATTTCCATTTAGGTTTCGGTAAGACAACGAAGTTGTAAAGGCTTACGGTTTTTAAACCACGGAGGCTGGCTTCTCACTAAATTACAAATGTGAGCAAAGTTAAAGCCATTCGCTATACCAACGTTCTCCCTATGGGACGAATCCCCATCCTCAATGTGATGCCCAGCATCGATGAGGGGCGATGGCCCGCCAAGGCCTTCGAGGGCGAGGTGGTTCCGTTCTCGGCCAATGTATTCCGCGAGGGACACGATTCGGTGGCTGCCGAGGTTGTCCTCACTAGCCCTTCCGGCATCACCAGTGTGCACCGAATGACCGCAGGTGCCCCCGGGTCGGACAGCTGGCACGTAAAGGCGCTGCTTTCAGAGACCGGCCAATACACCTTCTGCATTCGCGGCTTTGCCGATGACTACCTCACCTGGCACCACAATGCCGAGGTAAAGGTCAAAGCCGGAATCGACCAAGAACTTATGATGCTGGAAGGCGTAAAGCTATTCAGCCTGGCCGCAGCCGAGACAGATCGCTCGCTTCCAAACGCTTCCCTACTCGCTAAAACCGCCGAGATCCTCGCCGACCTCACCATCTCAGTTGAGAAGCGTCTGGCTGCTGCCGAAGCCAATGCGGTGGTTGAGGCGATCACTCACGAACCAATTCGCTCGCTTGTCACCCTCAGCCGCGAGTACACCATCAACAGTGAGCGCAAGCTTGCAGGTGTTGGCGCCTGGTACGAGTTCTTCCCACGCAGCGAAGGCGCCGTATTCGACGAGGAAACCAAAACCTGGAAGAGCGGAACCTTCAAGACCGCCGGCAACCGCCTGGCTGCTGTGAAGGAAATGGGTTTCGACATTCTTTACATGCCACCGATTCACCCAATCGGCGTCAACTTCCGTAAGGGTCCAAACAACACCCTCACAGTGGGACCGCAGGATCCAGGATCTCCTTGGGCGATTGGTGGCGAGGCCGGCGGACACGACGCCATTCATCCCGACCTGGGCACGATGGCTGATTTCACCGCTTTCGTCAAGAAGGCAAACCACCTTGGCCTAGAGGTTGCCATGGACCTGGCGCTGCAGGCCAGCCCAGACCACCCCTGGGTAAAAGAGCACCCAGAATGGTTTACAACCCGCGCCGACGGTAGTGTCGCTTACGCCGAGAACCCACCGAAGAAGTATCAGGACATCTACCCGATCAACTTCGACAACGACCCCGAGGGCATCTACCACGAGGTTCTTCGCGTTGTGAAGCTCTGGATTTCCAAGGGCGTTCGCATTTTCCGCGTTGACAACCCGCATACCAAGCCGGTGGCGTTCTGGGAATGGCTGATCGGGCAGGTAAACGCCAAGAACCCTGAGGTCATCTTCTTGGCAGAGGCATTCACCCGCCCATCGATGATGCATGCCCTGGGCAAGGTTGGATTCCAGCAGTCTTACACCTACTACACCTGGCGAAACAGCAAGTGGGAGCTAGAACAGTACCTCAACGAGGTGGCGCACGAGAGCGCACACTTCTTCAGGCCTAACTTCTGGGTTAGCACCCCAGACATCCTCACCGAATACCTGCAGTTTGGTGGCAAGGCTGGACACAAGATCCGTGCCGCGATTGCCGCCACGGCTACCCCAAACTGGGGAATGTACGCCGGTTATGAGCTGGTTGAATCGGTAGCCCGTGCTGGCGCCGAGGAACACATCAACAGCGAGAAGTACGAGTTCCGCCCTCGCGACTGGAAGGCTGCGGAGGCAGCCGGCAAGTCGATTGCCCCGTACATCACTCGCCTGAACCAGATTCGCAAAGAGAACCCTGCGCTAGAGCAGCTGCGAAACCTAGAGATTCAGGGAAGCGACGACAGCGCCGTGCTCTGCTTCAGCAAGCACATCTCGGCCGAGCACTCCCCCATCGGTGAGGCAAACACCATCATTGTCGTGGCCAGCACCGACCCACATGCCGTTCGCGAGTCCACAATCCACCTGGATCTTGGAAAGCTTGGTCTGCCATACGGTTCACGGTTTACCGTCACCGATCAGATCAGCGGCAACAGCTGGCAGTGGGGCGAACACAACTATGTGAAGCTAGATGCCTTCACCGAACCAGTCCACATTCTTCGCGTAGAACACAACTAAAGAGGTAATCATGGCTAAGAAAACTCAGGTCGTTGTTGAGGCACCAGTGCTAGACAACCACGTGCTCTGGCGAGTGAGCGTTGGCTCCCACCACGATCCACACTCCGTGCTTGGAGCTCACATGGTTGAGGGCGGAGTGGTGATTCGTACCCTCAAGCCAATGGCCAAGGCCGTTAAAGCACTCTTGGACGGCGGACTCGAGGTTGAACTCAGCCACGTAGAGAACGGCATTTGGCAGGCTGCCATTGCCACTAGCCACGTGCCTAACTACCGAATCCACGCCACCTACGAGGACGGCAACGTCTGGGAGATGGATGACCCCTATCACTACCTGCCTACCCTGGGCGAGCTTGACCTGCACCTGATTGCAGAAGGTCGTCACGAAGAGCTGTGGCATGCCCTCGGTTCGCACCTGCAGAGCTACGACAGCTCGCTTGGCAAGGTAGACGGCGTTCGCTTTGCTGTTTGGGCCCCTAACGCCCAGGCAGTTCGTGTAGTTGGCGACTTCAACTCTTGGAACGGCGTGGCCTACGCCATGCGCGTGATGGGTTCCAGCGGAGTATGGGAGCTGTACATCCCGGGCATCGGTTCGGGCACCAAGTACAAGTACGAGATTCTCACCAAGGATGGCCACTGGGTCACCAAGATTGACCCGCTGGCTCGCCAGACCGAGCTGCCACCAGCCACCGCTTCCATCGTTACCCACAGTGATTACGAGTGGAACGACAAATCGTGGCTAGTTGCCCGTTCCAAGCGCGATGCGCTCAAGGCTCCGATGAGCATCTACGAACTGCACGCCGGCTCGTGGCGCGAGGGTCTCACCTACCGCACTCTGGCAGACGAGCTGATTCCTTACGTGCTGCAGCTTGGCTTCACCCACGTTGAATTTATGCCGCTTGCCGAGCACCCATACGCTCCATCGTGGGGCTACCAGGTAACCGGCTACTACGCTCCAACCAGCCGATTTGGCACCCCAGACGACCTGCGCTACCTGATCGACAGACTGCACGAGAACAACATCGGCGTGATCATGGACTGGGTTCCTGCCCACTTCCCCAAGGATGAATGGGCTCTCGGTCGTTTTGATGGTCGCCCACTCTACGAGCACGATGACCCACGTCGCGGTGAGCACCCAGACTGGGGAACCTTCATCTTCGACTTTGGTCGTCACGAGGTGCGCAACTTCTTGGTTGCCAACGCTTCGTACTGGATCGAAGAGTTCCACGTTGATGGCCTGCGCGTAGACGCAGTTGCCTCAATGCTTTACCTCGACTACTCTCGCGAGGACGGCCAGTGGCTGCCAAACCAATACGGCGGCCGCGAGAACATCGATGCCATCAAGTTCATGCAGGAGACCAACGCAACGGTCTACAAGCGCAACCCTGGTGTCATGATGATTGCCGAGGAGAGCACCTCATGGGGTGGCGTAAGTTCGCCAACCGATGGTGGTGGCCTTGGTTACGGCTTCAAGTGGAACATGGGGTGGATGCACGACACCCTTCAGTACATCGAGAAGGACCCGATGTACCGCAAGTTCCACCACGGCGAGCTCACCTTCTCGATGCTCTACGCCTACGATGAGAAGTTTGTTCTGCCTATCAGCCACGATGAGGTTGTGCACGGCAAGGGTGCTCTACTTGCAAAGATGCCGGGCGACCGTTGGCAGCAGCTTGCTAACCTGCGCGCTTTCTTGGCCTACATGTGGGCGCACCCGGGCAAGCAGTTGCTGTTCATGGGTAGCGAGTTCGGACAGCTCAGCGAGTGGTCTGCCGAACGCGGACTGGACTGGTGGATCTTGGAACAGCCAAGCCACCAGGGCATTCAGTCGATGGTTGCAACCCTGAACCGCGTCTACCTCGAAAACCCAGCCCTCTGGCAGATGGACCACGATTACCGCGGATTCCAGTGGATTGACGGTGGCAACGCCGATCAGAACACCGTAACCTTCGTGCGCTACGACGATGACGGCGAGCCAATCGTTGTTGTAGTCAACTTCGCTGGTCAGCCACACGGATTCTTCCGTCTTGGATTCCCACGCGATGGCGAATGGCTTGAGATTCTAAACACCGACGCCGAGGAGTTTGGCGGTTCCGGTGTTGGAAACATGGGCAAGGTCAACGTTTCTGAGCCTGGAACCCATGGTCAGCCATTCAGCGCCGAAATCACGGTTCCGCCGCTAGCAGCCCTCTACTTCAAGCCAGCCAAGCCAGCGGCCAAGGCCAAGAAGGCAGTTGCTACCAAGGCAGTTGCCAAGGATCCAGCGGCCGAGAAGGCACCAGCCAAGAAGGCTCCTGCCAAGAAGCCAGCGACTGAGAAGAAGCCAGCAGCTACCAAGAAGGCTCCCGCCAAAAAGGCAAAGCCCGAGTAGAAGTGCTTAAGCGAATGTGTCCCCGGCAAGCTGCCGGGGACACATTCGTTTAAACCTGTTGATCTTTAGAAGAGCAGGTTGGTTAACCTGATTCGGGCTGGGCCAATGGCTGGGTTGTTGTTGCCGGCAACCTTGAAAAGCTCCAGGAGATGTGCACGCAGGATTTCGCGGTCTTCCTTGGTTGCCACCTCAAAAACATCCAAAATTGCCTTGAACGACATGTCAAAGTGACCAATCAGGGCCAGGGCGTCTGCCTTGAGCAAGACATCGTCCAGAGCCTGTGCAGGCGACTCGAGGATCTGCTGAAGGTCCAACTTATCGGTGCGCTTCAGCAACTTAGCCTGGGCCAGCCCAGTGGCTGCGATTGCATCCGCAGGCGCCTCATTGAGGGCCGCTTCAAACTCGGCGATAGCTTGATCGTAGTTCTCGGCCTCAATGGCGTCATAAGCCGCCTGGTGCCTTGGTGGCAGCTTAGGCTTGGCAATCTCAGCCGACTCATCTGCGATTGCCTTGCCAGTGATGCCGTTTTCGTGGGCTAGCGAAATGATCTTGTCGATAACCTGCGAAATGACATCGGCAGGCTGATCGCCCACAAACATAGGCACCGGCGAGCCACGCAATAGTCCGGCTACGGCTGGCAACGACTGGAGCTGGAAGGCGGTAACCATCTCATTGCTCTTATCGCCATCCATGCGAAGAAGGATTATGTCGCCGTTGCGGCGGCTGACATCAGCCACCAGCTTTTCACTCAGGGTTGCACTGGATTCCATACGAACCGTGGTGAACTCAACAATCACCGGAACGCGCTCGGAGAGCCTAACGTAGCTGGCCAGCTTGTCCTGGGTGACATCCATCACCAGGCTTGGAACGCGAAGCTCGCCAGACTCATCAGCGACCGGGTTTGCCATCGGTGCTGTAGGAGCGGCCGGAGTGGCTGCGGTATTGGCCGGCTTGACGAGGCTGGAAAGGTCTAGGGCGCCTCTGAAGGCCGCCGAGGTTGGTTCTGCCATTAGAGCGCCTTAATGCTGATTAGGAACTGGGTGGCCCCGAGGGTAATGATCTTGTCGGTGGAGGTAACTGCCGGAACGTAGAAGAGCAACATGGTTCCGTAAACCGACTTGATGCCAGTAATGCTTCCGGATGCCCCAAGCAGCTTCTTTTCCATACCGGTAACGGCTACGGCCTGGGTTCGGTCCTTTGGCTTGATCACGTAGGTGTCGTTCAGATAGACGGCAACCATGGCACCAGAACCCACGGTGGCGAGGCTGAGCACGTTGTCGTTGCCAAGCGAGTGAGTAACGGTGAGAGTTGCCTTGGTGAGGCTTGCCTTCTGCTGCGCCACCGATGCGGCAACCTGCTTGTAGAACTCATCGTTGCTGATGTTGAAGACAGGCGCACTGAGGCTGGCCTGGCCCAGGTCGATTAGGTTACCGAAAGCGGTAGGTAGGGCCTTTGGTGCAATCTTCAGGAAGAGCGAATCCGCGTTTACCGGAATGGCACCCACCTTTGCCGAGGCAACCATCGGGGTCTTCACACCCGGCAGCATGTTGATGTCATACCAAACCTGATACTGCTCGCGAGGGCCAGCCTGTTCCAGAACCAACATCTGTGGCAGCTCATTCTTGGCGCCGTTGGAGGTGACGGCCATGACAACTCGAGGCCAGGTGTTCTCCGCAGCTGGCAGCGCAAAGGTGATGTGTTTCGTGCCGATTGGGGTGAGTGGACCGGCAAACTTTGTGGCTGCCTGCAGCTTGTAATAAGCGGCGCGCGAGTTTAGAGCCGGCCCAGCCATACGCGTCTGCAAAACCTGCACGCTCTTACTGGCGTCGGCCTTGCCAACCGTGTCGGCAATCTTGGAAATGATGGTGCGCAGCTGGTCCTCGGTAACCACCGGTGGCGCGGTCTTGGTTAGGTCCTGCTTTGGGCTGGCACTAGCGCTATTCGAAGCAGAGCTCGGCGCACTTGGGAACACGCTGGCACACCCAGACAGGCTGGCCAGAACAAGTCCACCTGCCACAACCGCGGTGAAGTTTCTTGCACTGCGACGACCACGCTTAGGGGTGGCAACGGTGCCACGACGACGCCTTGAGCGCGGACCCTGCGGAGCCTTGGGGGTGCGACGGCGAGGACCGCGGTCGCGACGAAGGTTGTACCAAGCCCAGAAGTTCATGACGATGGCAGCCAGCAGGAAGATGGCTCCAACGATGATCAGGATGCCGCTTGGGGTGGAGTCGAAAACGATTGGCCAGATGAGGGTCACGTCTTGAGGAGCCAGCGACAATCCGTCACTGGCGATGAGAACCGACGCGCCATCGTTTACATTGATGCTGCTGCGGACACTCATCGAACCCGTCAATTCGGAACGCCAAAGATCGCTGCCAACAGGATTGGTGCGGAGGCCACTGCCATCTGAAACCTTGGCCTTTAGCCCGTGACCAGATGTGTTCTTGGAATCAAGCGAAATCTCGGTGTGGCTGGTGGAACCAACCCAGGCGTTTACATCGGTATTTCGACCAACAGCCACAAAGATTTGGCGGTCTCCGTAGACGGTGAGAACCGGATTTCCCGGATACTGCGTAAGAGCGGCATGCGAAATGACATTGAGCGGCGTCTTGGCACCGATGTGCACCGATTCGACGTATGCGGCCGGTGGCAGCCAAATTGTGCGTTCGGCGATGCCAACCAGGATGAGCAACATAGACATGATGAACAGAATGGCTGCAGTCAAAAAACGCATCTCATATCCATTCAAGGTAAACTTGCCTCGGGTCGAATTACCCGACCATTAGTCTACCGAAACCGTCAGGAGCACCGATTTGTCAAACGTGGATGGTGACTTCCCAACCGCATTGCGCGGTTACGACAAGGGAGCCGTCGACGACGCAATTCGTGACCTGCGCCGCGACCTGCTTACCGTTTCGGCTCAAAACGCCCAGCTTGCCGCCGAACTGCGTGAGACCACCAACAAGTTAAACGAAGCAACCGCACAGTTGCAGGAGGTTGGAGAGCCTTCCTACGCCGGTGTAGGTGCCAAGGCCGCTCTGATCCTCAGCACCTCCGAGGAGATGTCCGCTCGCCTACTTGGCGAAGCCACCGCAGAACGCAACCGCATCCTGGCTGAGACTCACGCCCAAATTGAAGAACTTCACGGCGAGGCCAAGGGTTACTACGACGCCCTGGTTGCCGAAGCCCAGCGCCGCACCGATCGCATGATGAGCCAGGGTCGTGTTGAAATCGACGACCTGCAAAAGCAAGCCCACGATCGCGCCGCTTTCATCGTCGATGAGGCCAACCGCGAGGCCGGCGCTACCCGCGGTGCCACCGCCACCGAGGTTGCCAAGATTCGTGCGGCTGCGCGCCGGGACGCCGAGACCTTGAAGACCAAGACCGAACGAGACCTGGCAGAACGCAAGTTGCTCGCAATGCGCGATAACACTCGCGAACTAGACATGGCCCGAGCCGAAGAACTCATAGGTGAACAAGCCCGCATCGACCTCGAGCTTGAGATCACCGCCCGCCGCGCCGAGGCCGAGGCCGAATACCTGCGCAAGCACCAGGAAGCCGTTGCCACCACCCAGCGCTACCTGGACGACGCAAACCAGCAGCTGGCCATTGCGCTTACTCGCGCCAACGCAGCACGCCTTGAGGCTGAGACCCTAGAGGCGGCCGCGCGCTCCATCACCAAGACCATCACCGACAACGCCAAGGCTAAGTCGGAAGCGCTCATTGCCCAGGCCGAGGCCGAGGCACGCAACATCCTCAGCGAAGCAACGCTCAAGACTGCTGTGCAACTTCGCGACGCCGAGGCCCAACTTCAAAACATCAAAACCGAGCGCGACGCAGTGTCGGTTTACCTAAAAAACCTGAAGGCACTAGTAGATTCGGCCTATAAGGTCGACAAACAGACTCAGGAATAGGTTCACAATGTCCAGTAGCCCAATCAAGGTTTCTAATGCCTTCCAGGTTGGCCTGCTTGGTGGCCTAGGCGTTTTAACGGCAATTCTCATCGGCAATATGGTTGTCACTGTAGCCACCGTTATCACCTACGTTTTTGCCTCGATCTTCATTGCGCTTGGCCTAGACCCAATCGTCGCGTTCCTAGAACGCAAGGGCATGAAGCGCCCGCTGGCTATCACCACAGTGGTTGCAGTTGTAATTGCACTGGTCAGCACCATTCTGATCAGCTTTATGCCATCGCTCATCTCGCAGTCGGCTCACTTCATTGAGAACACGCCAAAGCTGCTTGCCGGATTCTCCAAGATCCCGTTCATCGTTTCCTTGGACAACCACCTCGGTGGGGCAATCTCAAGTGCACTCGCCGCCGCTGGCACCTTTGTTGCAGACTCTGGAAACTGGCCAACCATGCTTGGCGGCGTCGTGCAGGTTGGTCTCAGCATCGTAAATGGCGTCACCGGAACCATCATCGTTTGCATCCTCAGCCTCTACTTCATGGCATCGATGAACAGCTTCAAGCGCTTCATCCAGGCTTTGGTTCCAGCCTCCCGCCGTTCGAAGTTCATCGACATCAGCGAGCAGATTGCACAGGCCGTCGGTCGCTATGTAATCGGCCAGGTTTCTATCGCAACCATCAATGCCACCCTTGGTTTCATCTTCATGCTGATTGTCGGCTTGCCATACGCGGGCGTACTTGCAGCCATTTCGTTCTTGCTCGCACTAATTCCACTGGTGGGCAGCCTCACTGCTGCAACCATCATCACTTTGGTGGCGCTGGGCCAGAACCCTGGGCTAGCCCTCATCGTGGCCATCTACTACTTGGTTTATATGCAGATTGAGGCATACGTCGTTAGCCCTCGCGTAATGAGCAAGGCAGTGTCAGTGCCCGGAGCCGTTGTTGTGGTTGCGGCCTTGGCCGGAGGCACGCTGCTTGGTGTGCTTGGCGCACTGGTAGCCATTCCAATCGCGGCATCTATCATTCTGATCATTCGCCAGATTGTGATGCCTCACCAAAACGAGCTCTAGCCGACTAACGAGCACTAAGTCCTCATCGACTTAGGCCGGTAGATCAACTTCGGTTGGCAGTGGATATGCCCAAGGCGCTGCCACCTTAACAATCTCATTCAATACGCTGCGCACCTGGTCTTCGCCAACCCATAGGTGCTTACCTCCGGCGATGTTAACCTGCTCAAACCTGCGCATGATCGCGAAGCCATGAACGGCGTCTTCCGGAACCAAATAGTCATCAAATTCGGGGATGATGCCAACCACTCGCTTGTCAACGTGGTTCCAGCGTTCCAAATCCGCCTGAGTTGCACGGTGCAGCGGAGGTGAAAGCAGAATGGCACCCTCTACCGGCTGATCTGCGCCGTACTTGAGGCTCAACTCTGTACCGAAGCTCCAACCCAGCAACCAGCGGTTTGGAAGCCCCTCAGCCACCGCCCAGGCCACCGCAGCCTCGAGGTCGAATCGTTCGGCAACTCCCCCGTCGAAGCTACCGGTGCTCTTGCCCTGAACCGATTCGGTGCCACGAGTATTGAAGCGCAGCACTGCCACATCGGCCAAATAGGGCAATCGATTTGAGGCCTTGCGCATGACGTGAGATTCCATGAATCCGCCATGGGTCGGCAGCGGATGCAGACAAATCAGTGTGGCCCTTGGTGGCTTGCCAACTGGAAGGGCTAGTTCGGCAATCAGCCGCTCCCCATCGGAGGTTTCCAAAGTGAATGCCCTGCGCTCCACAGGCAATTCAACGCCCGAACGCATTTCTACCCGGGTCATCCTAGAATCCCTGTAAATGATTTCCAGCAGTTGGTGTGGAAGTGGCGGCGGGTGTGAACACCGAGTCCCTCATCCCATACCACCAAGTGATTGGTGCCCTGGGTGATGGTGACGTTGCAGTTTGGGCAGATCCAAGTCTTGGTGGCGTCTTCACTTCTGCCATTGGTGGACTGCACGGTGTAATCAATTCCCCTGCGGTTCTCGGTTCGGCGGATGCCAACGCGCAGCAGATTCACTTCCAGTTGGGGTTCGGCTTCGCGCTTCTTGGCTCCGCGAGGTCTATTGCTGCGACCCACCTAGTACCAGCCATAGTTGTTTGAGTGCACCAGGGCGGTGCAAGGCGTGTGATAACGACCCGCGATGTACTTGACACCCCAGCGAATCTGAGTCTGGGGGTTGGTGGCCCAGTCTTGACCCTCGGATGCCATCTTTGAGCCCGGAAGGGCCTGCGGGATACCGTAGGCGCCCGAACTGCCGTTAGAGGCCAGCGCGTTCCAGTGCGATTCGCGATCCCACAGCTTGACCAGACAGGAGTACTGGTCCTGACCCCAACCCAGCTGACCCGCCAGCGTGTTAGCAAAGGCCTGAGCGGAACCTGCGTCTGGCTTGCCCGCATCGGCCACGTAGAGGCCTGTGAGCGACGAACCAGCGATGATGTTGAAGCCGCCGCGAGCGAAAGACACGGTGGTTGGGGTAATCACATCGATGGACTGACCAGTTGGGTCATTGGACTGGTTGCTGAAATCGATGGCATAAGCCGCGGCCAGGTTACCTGCGTAAGGATCTACCGCGCAGACAATGACCATACCCAACACCCAGAAAAACGCGCTAACGGGCAAAAACTTGCGCTTTGGAACTACCGGCAAGTGTGGGCGTTGAATGTTTTTGGTAGCGAACCATCGGTCTACCGCAACGTTGGCTTTTTCACCAACCGTCGGAACATAAGCTTCATGACGACCCATGACTCACCCCATTTCGGTTACTGTCGGGCCATTAGGGCCAAAGTCCAGTTTAAAGCAAACGGGTCAATACCTAAAGGATGCCCCTAGACAACTGCAGGAATTCAACAGCCTTGTCGATGAAGGCATCTACCTGATTCTCGTGATAGCCACCCCATCGAGGGCTGAAAACCACCTGACGAAGGTAGGAGATGGCCAGTTCGTTTTGGCCTTCAAGCGCTTCGCGAATTAGCTCGACTACAGCATCCACCTGGCGCTTGGAGTAGCCCTTGTGGACAAAGCTGGCGCGTTTGAATCGCTGCCCTCTTGGTCGTTCGATGCGTGCTACCAGAAGTTCTTTCATCTCAGCAAGGTACTGCTGCGCTCCCTGGTGCCCACGCTGAGCCAGCAACCTGGCTGCTTCGTTGGCTGCAAATGCATCATCCAAGCGATCGAGAGCGGCATCTACCGAGCCAATCTCGTACCCACCCTTAGCAAGCAAAAACTGACTGGTGCGAAGTTTGCTGGCACCCAAAACCTTGGATGCAGGGTCAGAGAACTGGGCGCGGGCGAGCCCAATCATCTCATCCACCTGGGCCGGGTCGTAACCCAGCTCATCGGCGGCCACGTGCTTGAAGTTTGCTTGCATTAGAAGTCCAGTTTAGAAAGGTAGCGGCAGACTGAGCAAAATATATGCGATGAGCGTTGCCGGAAGGATGGAGTCGAGTCGGTCCATGACTCCCCCGTGACCTGGCAGCCACGAGCTCATGTCCTTTACACCTAGGTCACGCTTGATGAGCGACTCAGCTAGATCACCAAAGACCGCGGCCAAAAGCATGGCACCGGCAAATAGCAGGGCGAACCAGATGC
>JBDLVH010000070.1:0-3924 GCA_039804865.1 Actinomycetota bacterium
CCGCAGCATCTGTGGCAGCTTGCAATTTACTTTGCCTCAGCGCCAAGGTTCCCCCAGCGGAAATGGCGCCTGCCAGCACTATCGATACTCCCACAAGTGCCAGGAAAAGCACCGTCCCGCTCCCCTGTTCCGGCTTCATTCGCCAACCTGCAAAAAGCAGACCCGCTGCGACGGAAGCGCCAAGCCAAGGGGCCCAACCGAAGTTGACCGGGCCAGCAAACACCGAATGTTTGAGCCTTGACCGCCTGGGTTGACAGCACCAATTGAAAATGTGATTCCAAGGTTGCTGGCCAATGCTCCTGCTGCACCTTCCCCAACCCCAAGCTGCAAGGCTCTGGCCACCTGCTGACCCGCCTGCACCGTGTGTAACAGTTGAATCTGCCCATAGGTGGTTGCCGCCAGTACGGAAATGACCACGCTGACAATCGGAAGCAGAATGACCAACTCGGCAGTGGCAGAACCGGTGTCCTTAAATCGCGCTACGCCGTTGACACTTCTCTTAATTGCAGATACCAAGGGCTTAGTTGGCAGGCACCGCGAGCGCCTGGCGCACCAAGCCCAAAAGTAGCTGACGCACCTCTTCGCTTTTGAAAATGACCAGCAGCAAAGTGGCAAAACCAACCGCAGCCATCGTGGCAACGATGTACTCGGCGGTGGCTGCTCCACCATCGGATTTTGAAGCATTCTTGTGATTCATAATTTCCTTTATATGTAGGCGGCAACGGTAGCCAAAACCTGGGGCACAACAAGCAAAAGCAAAAACTGAGGTATCAGAAGAGCCGCAATTGGCGTGAGCATCTTGATGGGTAAAACCTGCAGTTCGCTCAGCTTTACATCGAGCGCTTGGTTTTGAAGCTCTAGCGCTTGAGCTGTCAGTTGGTCGGCTAGATTCAAACTGCCCTGCAGTGCCACCCGACAGAAGCCAACCAACTCCTCCACTCCACCGATTCCGATGGCAGCCATCACGGTGAGGGCTCTGGGCAGACCCACCCCAGCCTTTAGCGCAACCGCCATGAGTCGATACTGAAGACCAGCATCCGAAACCGGCTCGGCGGCACGATTGAGCATTTTGCGAGTGGTGGTAGCCGCCGCTAACCCAAGACCGGCCGCCAAACCGAGAATCTGCCAACCCCAAATGGTGGATATCAGATAGCCAAGCGCGTTTATTCCTAATATCTGGGCAAGAACCAGCGAGAACCAGGGCAACCAGTGGATGATTTTGGCTGTGAACGCAGGCCCTCGCACGGCCACTGCTATTTGGGCGGCAGTTCGCTTCTGAAACTCAAGTTGCTCCAGTAGGTGCCGCAGCATGGGTGCCAAACCGATACCCATACTCTGGGCAAACTGTGCCTGTTGCAAAGTTGCTTTGTCCTGCAGAGGGGTCTTGAATGCCTCCACAAGCCCAGCCCAGATCTTAGATTCTGGAATTCCCGCATTCAATTGGCCAAGGGCGTGCCGAATATCAGACGCCGCAATCAAGGTTGCAGCCCGCCGATAGAGAGCACGCGCCTATGGTGGCCATCGATGCCAAGTTCAATAACGCACTGAATGGCGGTCGCCATCATGGATGTAAGGCTCTGGTCGGTTGTGCCACTTGGCACCATGGACCGCAACCGCATGGGAACATCGGCTACGGAATTGGCGTGCAGAGTGGCCGCCGATCCGTTGTGGCCGGTATTCATTGCCGAGAGCAAAACCAGCACCTCCGAGCCTCTTGCCTCACCCAAAACCAACCGATCTGGTCGCATTCGAAGCGCCTGATTTGCAAGCGACTCTAGGGAGATTAGACCGGCACCTTCAATATTTGGTTGCCGCACCTGCAACGCCACAAAGTGCCCCGAAACGGGCGCCAATTCGGCGGTGTCTTCGATGATGATGGTGCGGAGTTGGCTTGGTTGGGCCAGCAAACTTCGCAGCAGTGTGGTTTTTCCCGAACCAGCCGGGCCTATCACCAGGAAATTTTGCCTAAGAGCCAACATTTCCCTGAGGCTCTGCTCTTGATCAGGCGAAACCATTCCTTCGGCAACCAGGTCTTCCAGACTTGGGAAGGCGATTCGGTGGATTCTGATGGAGACAATGGTGCGCTCCGAAACAGCAGATTCCAGCACGGCGTGCACTCGGATCCCGGCGATGCCCAGTGGCTGGAGTTGGGGAAGCTGGTGGTTGTTTATCGCTGCGTCGCAGATTGGGTTGGCTTGATCCAGGTGGCGTTCGCCCAGTTCGATGAGGTAACGCGCAATGGTCACAAGACTGGACTGGTTGAATCCAACATTTCCAAGCCATTGCAGGCCCGTGCCGGAATCGAACCACCAGTCATCGGCACCGTTTGCCATCAGGTCGGTGAGATTTGGGATTGCCAGCAGATTCAGCAATTGCTGGAAGTCGGCTGAGGCCGGACCAACCAAAAGCTGATTTGAGAATGACATAAGGCCATTGTGGAAGCGGTTGCTAGCACCACTCTTAGCCAAAGGCGCAACTGTGAATAACCCGAGGGCCAGCAAACAAATAAGGCTTAAAAGTAAAGTGCCGGTAGCTCTGGGGGGAGAGCTACCGGCGGCGCTATGCGACTGGGGGGAGCCGCTATAACGCAGGTTGGTAAAACCAACGTTTTAACTATAAACCAACTTAGTTATTCGTCCAATAACCCAAGGCAGCCTTAAGGAAAGTGTCAGACTAGAAAATTATTCGGTGTTGTTTTTGCCATCGGGAAAAAACCCGCTAGGTTGGCATTATCACTTCAACGACGAAGGTTAACGACGCTATGACAGCAACTGGCTCAATCGCCAATCTCATGTTCGAGGATCGCCACTTTGCGCCCGATCCCGCTTTCACCGCCCAAGCCATCGCGCAGCCTGGAATCTACGAGGAGGCCAAGGCCGACACCCACGCCTTTTGGGCCAAGCAGGCCCGTCAACTTCACTGGCACAAGCCGTTCGAGCAAATCCTTGACTGGAGTAACGCCCCCTTTGCTCGCTGGTTCCAAGACGGCGAGCTGAACGTTGCCTACAACTGCCTAGATCGCCATGTGGCCGAGGGTCGCGGCGACCGCGTGGCCATTCACTTTGAGGGCGAACCCGGCGACACCCACACTTACACCTACGCCCAGCTCACCGAGAAGGTAAAACGAGCAGCCAACGCACTCGCCACCCTCGGTGTGAAGCAGGGCGACCGCGTGGCCATTTACCTCCCGATGATCGCCGAGGCAACCATCGCAATGCTGGCCGTAGCCCGACTGGGCGCCATCCACTCGGTGGTATTCGGTGGCTTCAGTGCAGAGGCATTGCACACCCGCATCGATGATGCTCAGGCCAAGATTGTGATTACCTCCGATGGTGGTTTCCGCCGTGGTGCCGCCAGTGCGCTGAAGCCTGCCGTTGACGAGGCGCTAGCCGACGGCAAGTGCCCATCGGTGGAGAAGGTTCTTGTGGTTCGACGCACCAACCAAGACATCGCTTGGAACCCAGAACTAGACCTATGGTGGCACGACCTACTGGAGCAGGCCAGCCCAGAGAACGAGGCTCAGGCCTTCCCTGCCGAGAACCCGCTGTTCATCCTCTACACCTCGGGAACCACCGGCAAGCCGAAGGGTATTTTGCACACCTCCGGCGGCTACCTAACCCAGGCCACCTTCACTCACAAGAACATCTTTGACCTGCACGCAGACACCGATGTTTACTGGTGCACCGCCGACGTGGGTTGGATTACCGGGCACAGCTATGTGGTCTACGGCCCGCTGGCAAACGGGGCCACCCAGGTGATTTACGAGGGCACCCCCGACAGTCCGCATGCCGGCCGGTGGTGGGAAATCATCCAGAAGTACAAAGTCAGCATCTTGTACACAGCACCAACTGCCATTCGATCTTTCATGAAGCAGGGTCGCGAGATTCCGGACCAGTTCGACCTCAGCTCGCTTCGCGTCTTGGG
>JBDLVH010000071.1:0-23505 GCA_039804865.1 Actinomycetota bacterium
GCACCGCTGCGCCACCCTTAGTTCCTTGGGGCTTAGCCGCCCAAACATTCGTTCAGCCGGCTGAAACCTGGTGTTTACGGATTCGCACTAGCCTCCATCGAGGAGGAATAGATGTCTAAGCAAGTTCTTGTCATTGGTGGCGGCGTAATCGGCACCATGCACGCCTGGCGCCTTATCAAGCGTGGCTACACCGTTATCCAGGTCGATCGCGATCCGCAGCCGCTGCAGGCTTCGGTGCGCAACTTTGGTCTGGTCTGGGTTGGTGGTCGTCGTGCCGGCGAAGAACTTGAAGAGGCCTTGCTGGCCCGTCAACTCTGGGATGAAGTTGCTGCCGATGTGCCAGCTCTCAGCCTGCGAGCAAATGGCTCGCTAACAATCGCACGCACCGCAGCCGAACTGAAGGTAATGGAGCAGTCCATGGCTCTGCCTGATGCCGCCGAGCGTGGCTGGCAGTTGGTTTCGGCCGAGGAGGCCCGCCAGATCAACCCGGCCGTCCGAGGCAAATTTGAAGCGGCCCTGTTCTGCTCCAAGGACGCCGCAGTTGAGCCAGGTTTGCTGCTGGGCAACATCCGCCAGTACCTGCTGGAAAATGAGAACTACTCTTGGGTTGCAAACACCGAAATCGTTGACGTGAAAGAAACCGCCAACGGTCCGGTTGCCATTGCGGCCTCGGGTGAAATGTTCCACGGCGACTTCGTTTTGGTTTGCCCAGGAGCCGAGCACAAGCGCCTCTTCGGCGTTCAGCTGGCTGAGGCCCCAATCCGCAAGGTTCGCCTGCAGATGATGAGCACCGTGCCGCTGGGTGAGGAGCTCACCACCTCCATCGGTGACGGCGACTCGATGCGCTATTACCCTGCCTACGACGTGCCTGCGCTGCGCGAACTGCCTGCTCAGGACCCAATCGCCGCTGCCTCAAAGATGCAGCTATTGATGGTGCAGCGCACCGATGGCACCCTCACAATCGGTGACACACACGAGTACCAGGAACCGTTCGACATCTTCCTGCGCGAACGGGAGTACGACTACCTAATCGATGTCGCCTCGGACATTCTTGGCCGCCCGCTGCCAAAGATTGCTCGTCGCTGGGACGGCGTTTACTCGCAGCGCACCGATGGCGCAATCTGCGACCGCACCCGCATCTCGGACCAGATCCTTGTGGTTACCGGACCTGGTGGTCGCGGCAACTCACTGGCACCGGCTATCGCCGAAAACACAATGAAGATTTTGGGGTTCTAATCATGATTCAACTAGTTGCATTCGACGTAGCCGGAACCACCGTACAAGACTCGGGTCTTGTGCTGCGTGCGTTTGAAGAGGCCTTTGCTAAGGCTGTACCAGAGCAGTGGGCAGAGCGCCGCGACGAACTGGTGCAGTACGCCATCGACACCATGGGCCAGTCCAAGATCGAAGTATTCACCGCGATGTTGGGCGATGTCGCACTGGCCGAGGTGGCCAATGTGGCCTTCGAAGCGGCCTACTACAACTTGGTTCTCACCGAGGGAGTGGTTGAGATTCCGGGCGCCCGCACAGTTATTGAAGAACTGAAGCGCCGCGGAATTCGCACCGCACTAACCACCGGATTTAGCCGCATGACTCTGGACGCAATCCTAAAGAGCCTGGGCTGGGAGAACCTTGTAGACGTCACCGTGGTTCCGTCGGAAGCGGGAGCTGGTCGTCCAAGTCCGGTCATGTTGCAGAAGGCCGCCTCAATGGTTGGCGTGACCGACCCTATGGACGTTGTAATCCTTGGCGACACCATCAGCGACATGGAGGCTGGAGTGGCCTTCGGCGCCGGGCACCGTATCGGTGTTTTGTCTGGAACTCACAAGCGTGAGCAGCTGGCCAGCGCAGGCGCCACCGAGGTTCTGAACTCGGTTTCAGATCTGCAGGAAGTGCTTTTCGACAACTAAAGAGCAACTTCACTTGGTGAACATTCTGTTCAACTGGCGTTTATAACGTTTTTGTAAACGCTTGCTGTTCAGTTCATTCCCTGCTTGGTTGCTGTTTCCCAAGTGGCTTTGGGATATAGACAAGCGGTCCTAGCCGACCGACTTACCCCAAACAAGGAGATTAAATGAACCTCAAGCGCGTTGTTGCCATCGCTGCTGCTTCTGCAGTTGCTTTCGGCGCTACCGTCTCGATCAGCACCGCGGCTACTGCAGCCACCAACGTGTGCACCGCAACTAACCTTCAGGCTGCCGGCGGCATGGACGCCCTAGTAAAGGCTGCCAAGAAGGAAGGCGCTCTGAACGTAATCACCCTTCCTCGCGACTGGGCAAACTACGGCGAGGCCATGGACCTTTTCAGCAAGGCTTTCGGCATCAAGATCACTGACGACAACCCAGACGGTTCGTCGGCCTACGAGATCCAGACCATCAAGACCGCTCCAGCTGCAAAGCAGCCAGACGTTGTTGACATCGGTGTTTCGGCTCTGAACGGTGTTATCGGCGCTGGCCAGGACAAGCTGTTCTCGAACTACAAGGTTGCAAACTTCAACGCAATCCCAAGCAAGTGGAAGGACGCCAACGGAGCTTGGTACGGCGACTACAACGGCATCATCGGTATTTCCTACGATGCAAGCGTTTCGCCAGCACCTACCAAGATCGCTGACCTAACCAACCCTGCTTACAAGGGTCTTGTTGCACTTACTGGCGACCCAACCGCAGGCCAGGAGCCTTTCATGTCGGTTTACGCAGCTGCAATCGCTAAGGGCGGCTCGCTAGACAACGTTCAGCCTGGTCTAGACTTCTTCAAGTCGCTGAAGGCTTCGGGTAACTTCTCGGCTATCAAGGCAACTCCAGAGAACTACCTAGCTGGTGCTTACAAGATCGCTCTAACCTGGAACTTCAACGCTCCAGGTAACATCGCTGGTGCTAAGGCTGCCGGTAAGAACCTCAAGTTCGTCATCCCTTCGGATGCAGTTGTTGCAGGTACCCCTTACATCCAGGCAATCAACGCTAAGGCTCCTCACTGTGCAGCTGCACGTCTTTGGGAAGAGTTCATGTACTCGGAGAACAAGGGCAAGTACACCGCAGACCTAAAGCCTGCTGACCTAAAGCTTTCGGGTTCGAAGCTGTTCGCAGCCATCATGGGTGGCCAGAACATCTGGGTATCCGGTGGCGCAGCTCCAATCCTTGCTGCTGACATGACCAAGAAGAACACCCTCATCAGCGGTCCAGACGGATTCAACGTGCCAAAGGGCGCAAAGGTCTACCAGCCTTCGCCTGACCAGCAGGTTGCCGGCAAGACCCTTGTTGTTGCTCAGTGGCCAACCCTCTAAGCAGATGACTACCTCTGAGGTAACAAACCTCAACCGTAAGGGTGCCCCTAAGTGGGGCACCCTTACCGGTAGGTCCTTCGCAATCGCGCTAGCGCTGCTTCCGCTGATTGGGTTCATGGCCCTATTCTTCTTCGCCCCGCTCTGGGCGGTTATCCAGGACTCGTTCCTAGACAACAACGGAGCACTTTCGCTGCAGAACTACGCCGACGTGTTCAAGGAGCCAATCCTCACCGGCATGCGCACCAGCCTCGGGCTTGCGCTCATCTCAGCTGTGGCTTCGGCCGTTCCTGGCGCAATCCTCGCCTTCCTGATTGAGAGCCGCGGCTCAGACCGCCTACGTCAGACCATCTCTTCGATCTCCGGTGTTCTGGCTAACACCGGTGGTGTGCCGCTGGCCTTCATGTTTGTGGCCGCACTTGGCCTGGAGGGTTCGGCTACCACTCTTCTAAAGTCGATCGGAATCGATCTTTACGCTTCTGGATTCTCGCTCTACACCTTCTGGGGATTGGTGCTGGTTTACGCCTACTTCCAAATCCCGCTGATGGTCATTGTGTTCTCGCCAGCCATCCACGGTCTTCGCAAGGAGTGGAACGAAGCCTCGCGCACACTCGGGGCCACCGGCCGCCAGTTCTGGCAGCACGTTGGTGTACCGCTGCTGTTCCCAAGCTTCCTCTCGGCTTTCCTGCTCCTGTTTGCAAGCGCCTTCTCGGCCTATGCCACAGCCCGTGCAATGACCAGCGGAACCATCGCGCTGCTTCCGCTGATGATCGGAAACATGCTGGATGGCAACGTAATCTTCGATTCGGTGAACCTGGCTAAGGCCCTAGCGGTTGCAATGGTTGTCGTCACTCTGTTGGCCATGGTGCCTTACCTTGTGATTCAGCGTCGCGTTGGAAGGTGGCAGAAGTGAAGCTCTTTTCTCGTCGTCAGCTTCCGCTGGTAATCGCCCTGGTTATCGCCGGAATATTCGTATTCTTCCCGCTGCTTTCTGCGGCTGAATTCTCGCTTCGCACCCCAGCCACCCACGGCTACGGCCTAGACAACTACATCTGGTTCTTCACCGCTCCAGACTTTGGTCACTACCTGGGCATTTCGCTTGGTCTGTCCTTGGTTTCGGCCCTGGTTTTGCTTGTGATTTTGGTGCCAACCGTGATCTGGCTTAACCTCGGTGGCCAGCGATTCCGTGGATTGGTTGAGTTCATCTCGCTGCTTCCACTGGTTATCCCTGTGGTGGCACTTGCCATCGGTGCACAGACCGCGCTGCCTGGTTTTGCCCAGACCAATGAGATCATCCTTGGCTTCATGTTTGCGGTTTTGGCAATGCCATACGCCTACCGCACCTTAGACACTGGCCTGCGCTCGATTCCGCTTCAGACCATCGTAGAGGCATCGCGCGGTTTGGGTGCCAACTGGTTCCGCACTATCATCAAGGTGGTGATTCCGGTGGTTCGCTCCACCGTAATGAACGCGCTATTCATGACCCTGGCTCTTTCGCTGGGTGAGTTCACCCTTACTTCGCTGCTGCACTGGGATACCTTCACAACCTGGGTAACCACCATGTCGCAGTCCAACATACTTGGCGCCATCGCGCTGTCGGTCTTCTCGCTGGTATCGGTCTTCGTGCTGCTGCTGGTAATCAGTGTCTTCATCCGACCAACCCAAAGCCAAGTCATTTCAGAGGAAAACTAATGACCAGTACTACCCTCAGTTTGCGCGGCGTTACTCGTCGCTTCAAAGACACCGTCGCTCTCAACTCGCTGAACCTTGACGTGGCTCAGGGCGAGCTTGTGGCACTGCTTGGTCCTTCGGGTTGTGGCAAGACCACCGCGCTTCGCATCATCGCTGGTCTAGACCGCCCCGATGAGGGTGCCGTTCTTGTTGGCGATCAGGATGTATCGCACCTGCCACCAAACAAGCGCAACATGGGCATGGTTTTCCAGAGCTACTCGCTCTTCCCAAACCTTACCGCCGCCGAGAATGTGGCATTCGGTTTGACCATGCGCAAGGAGGGCAAGCGCGAGCGCCTGACCCGTGCCCAGGACCTGCTTGAAATGGTTGGCCTTCCAAAGCACGCCAAGCGCTTCCCGCACCAGCTTTCGGGTGGTCAGCAGCAGCGTGTGGCCTTGGCCCGCGCGCTGGCCTTTGAGCCCGATGTGCTTCTGCTTGACGAGCCACTGTCGGCTCTAGATGCGCAGGTTCGTGCCAACCTTCGCGACGAAATCCGTGCACTGCAGCTAAAGACCGGCACAACCACCATCTTCGTTACCCATGACCAAGAAGAAGCAATGGCTATGAGCGACCGCGTTGCCGTTATGAACGGCGGCAAGATTGCCCAGATCGCCCGCCCAGATGAGCTATACCACAACCCGGCAGACGAGTTTGTAGCCGGCTTCGTAGGTCAGATGAACCGCATTCCAGTTGCCTTCGAGGGCCACCTTGCCAACCTTTTGGGTAAGCAGGTTCGCTACCGTTCCGACTGGGCCGGAGCCTCCACCAGCCCGCTTGCTCTGGTTCGTCCAGAAGACCTAACCGTCTCCAAGGCCGCCGAAGATGGCTCTGGCAATGCTCGCGTTTTGGCTCGCGCATTCCTGGGACCAATCTCCAAGGTCACCTTGGTGCTTGTTGACGGCACCGAGATCTCGGCGGTTATGACCAGCGCCCACAGCCTAGACTTCCAGCCTGGCGACTCGGTGCAGGTTGCCGCCGCGGAGCGCGAGTACCTGGTGGTGGCCGGCTAAATGCAGCACCTAACTACGGGCGCTCGTCTTGGTTTTGAACGCTCCAAGGCTGCAAATGGCTTTACACGCACCTCACTAAAGGCTGAGGCCGGTGAGCCAATGCAGGGCGAGGCTCCTGTGGTTAGCGCTCCGCTGGCCACGTTCATTCACCTTTCAGACCTGCACGTCTGTGACGCCAAGTCTCCGGCCCGCGTTGAGTTCTTGGACCGCTACGCCGACCCAGACTACGCAACTCGCGAACACTTCGAATACGTAGGCACCTACCGTCCGCAGGAGTTTCTGACCCTCCAGGTCATCGAAGCTATGGTGCAGGCAACCAACGCCATTGAAAGTGGCCCGCTCCTTGGTGGTGCCATCGATGGAGTGCTTCTCACCGGAGACGTAATCGACAACGGTCAGTTGAACGAGCTTGAGTGGTACAAGACCATGATGGATGGCGGCCAAGTTTCGTCCGCCAGTGGTCTGACAGATGCCGTTGAGGCTGCCCACGGCGTGCACCCAAACTTCACCGATGACCACTACTACAAGCCAGATGCTCCTGAAACTTCGCGTGCCGCAGAACTTTGGGGAATGGCCCCGGTTCCAGGTTTGGCACAGGCATCCCAGGACACCTTTACCGCCACCGGCCACCGTCATCCATGGTTTGCCATTCACGGCAACCACGATGCGCTGCTGCAGGGCACAGTTCGCCCAGACCAGATGCTAAACGACTTTGTGGTTGGCGACCAGAAACTGGCCGGCCTGGTTGAGGGGGCGGACCTGCATGAGGTCTTCGCTCCATTCCAGGAGATTGGCCCGGCCGGTTACCCTGACCCAAAGCTGATGACCACCGTGGAAGTTACCGCTGATGTAAGTCGCCGCTTCGTAGAGATGTCCGACTGGATTGACATCCATCAGGGCTGCTGGCACGACCACGGTTTGGCCGCCGATGCAAAGGTTGCTTACTGGGTGCGCGATTTTGGTCAAGTGCGAGTTATTGCACTCGACACCGTCAACGAGTGGGGTGGCTGGCAGGGAGCCATCGATCAGGTTCAGTTTGCTTGGCTGCAGGCCCAGCTTGAAGCTTCCACTGATCGATACGTAGTTTTAGCCAGTCACCACCCGATGCAGGACCTTTTCAACGATTACCACCCAGAAGGTGTGACCAGCCCGGCACAGACCGCCGAGGTGGCCGAGGAACTGGCAAAGCACCCAAACATCATCGCTTGGGTCAGCGGCCACGTGCACGACCACAACATTTCGTTTGCCAAGTCTGAACTGGGCAACTGGGGTTTCTGGCAGATCAGAACCGGCAGCCACATGGACTGGCCGCAGCAGTCGCGCGTGATCGAGATTGCCAGCACGGTTGACGGCCGAATTGCGATTGGTACTCAGGTATTTGATCACCTTGGTGATCAGGTGATGGACCTGCCAAGCATCACAAAAACCACCGATGACCAGTTGAAGTCACCGCTGTACCTGGCCGGTATCTCGCGTATTTTGGCAGCTAACGACTGGCAGCGTTTTGAGGGTTCCAACAGCCTAGAAGCCTTGGAAGGAACCGCAACCGACAGAAATGTCTGGCTCTGGTTGGCAGATCCACTGCTCTAGATTTATCCAAAGAAATGGGCTCCCGATTACTCGGGAGCCCATTTGCGTTTGTTTTGAGGCTTAGGCCTTTACCCAAGCGGTTGCATCCGCAGGCAACTTGCCGTCTACCAGTGGCAGGGTGCTGAGTAGCACCTGACCGCGTGGCAGGCGCGCTGGCTTGGATCCAAAGTTGGTGATGGAGTGCCAGCCGTTAGGGCGGCTGAAGTGCACCAGGTTGCGGTTGAAGAGGTGGTTGATGAATCGTGCCTCTTCGGTGGTTTCCAGCTGGGTGCGCAGGGCGATTGCCTTGCGGTAAAGGTTCAGCGTGCTGCGTGGGTCCTTGTCTTCCACCTCGACGGCGTAATTCTTGAACCACTCTGGCTGTGGAAGGTGGCTGCCGTGGGCGCCAAAGCCAAACGAGTCACCTTCTGCGGTCCATGGCAGCGGAACGCGGCAACCATCGCGGCTAAGTCCAACCTCTGGGTTTCGGAAGAACTGTGGGTCCTGCATCAGCTCTGCCGGGATGTCTAGAACCTCCTGTAGGCCTAGTTCCTCGCCCTGGTAGATGTAAGTGCTTCCAGGAAGCGCCAGCAGCAAAGCGGTCATGGCATTGGCGCGGTGCAGACCCTGAACCTCGTTTACCTTTGGGTTGAAGCGGTTTGCCGCGTACCACTTGCCTGCATCGGTGTCATCTGGCAGGCCAAAGCGGGTGGCGTGACGAATCACGTCGTGGTTGCTGAGAACCCAGGTGTTGCTTGAGCCCTGCGCGTGGGCACGTATAACGGCCTTCTCGGCACGCTCGCGAACAACGTTGGCTCGCCAACCGGCACCCAACATGTCAAACGAGAAGCTCTGCCCAAGACCCTTTTCCGATGCGTACATCGGGGTGCGCTCTGGGGCCACCCAAGCCTCGGCCACACCCATGCGAGGTGGGTCGTAAGTGTTGAAGATCTCGCGCCAGGAGGCGTAGATCTCGTGGACGGCATCGCGGTCGAAGAGATCATCGGTGCCGTTTGGCTTGATCACCGAAACATCAAACGACTGGCGCTCTGGCAGGTGACCATTGGCTAGGTCCTTCACCAGGGCGTGGGCAACGTCAACACGGAAGCCATCTACGCCACGGTCGCACCAGAACTTGATGGTCTTGCGGAAGTCAGCACGAACCTCTTCGTTGTCCCAGTTCCAGTCTGGCTGCTCTGGTGCAAATAGGTGCATGTACCACTGACCCGGGGTGCCGTCAGGCTCGGTGATGCGGGTCCATGCGGTTGGGCCAAAGTGGCTGCGTAACTCTGATGGGCGAATCTCGCCGTGCTCGCCCTTTCCGTCGCGGAAGATGTAGCGGTTGCGCTCAGGCGAACCAGGAGCTGCCTTGAGGGCCGCCTGGAACCATTCGTGGTTGCTGCCTGAGTGGTTTGGAACGATGTCCACGATTACGCGGATGCCCTCGGCGTGAAGCTTCTGAGTCATTTCGTCGAACTCGGCAAGAGTGCCGATGCGTGGGTCGATGTCGCGGTAGTCGTCCACGTCGTAGCCACCATCAGCAAGCGCCGATGGGTAGAACGGGCTCATCCAAACGGCGTTGATTCCAAGAGACTTTAGGTAAGGAATTCGGCTGATGATGCCCTTTAGGTCACCGATGCCATCGCCGTTGCCGTCGGCAAACGAACGAGGGTAGATCTGATAAATGACGGCCTGGCGCCACCAGTTTTTGTCGCCCTTTAGAAAGGTGTTTTCTGGCATGGTTGCCCTTTCAAACTCTTGGTCGATTAATCCCTAGTGAAGTTTAACCCCGTGCCTCAAAGTAAAGGGGGCTTGACTAAAATAGAAACATGGAGCTTGGAATCTACGCCTTTGGCGACCTCAGCTTGGACCCACATACAGGCAAATCGCAGTCGATAGGCGAGCGCCTGGAGGGCATCATCCAGCTGGGAATCAGCGCCGAGAAGATGGGCCTCGATGTGGTTGCGGTGGGGGAGCACCACGGCAGAAACTTCACCGTTTCGGCTCCCGAGATCATCCTTGGCGCCCTAGCCCGCGAGACCAAGACGGTGCGTCTCACAACTGCTGCAACCATTCTTTCCACCAACGATCCGGTGCGTGTTTTCCAGCAGATGGCCACCCTCGATCAGATCTCGCAGGGTCGCGCCGAGATCGTTGCCGGCAAGGGTGCCTCCATGGAGTCTTTCGAGATTTTTGGCTACGAGGACGAAGATCACGACGAACTATTCGACGAGAAATTCCGACTCCTGCTTAGGTTGCGTGAGACCAATCCGGTTACCTGGCAGGGGGAGATGCGTGCACCACTGAACGACACCTTCCTAACCCCATGCCCAAAGCAGAAGCAGCTGCCAATATGGCTCGCTACCGGCGGATCGGAGTTGTCACTAAAGCTGGCGGCACAGACGGCTTCGCCTATTTTCCTCAGTGCGTTCCAAGCCACCAAGGCTCTAGCCTCCAGGCTGCCCATCTATTACAAGGCGGCCGCAGAAGCGGGTGTGGCAGCCGAGTCGCTCGCGGTGGCAACCGGAAGTCACCTCTACGTTGGTAAGACGTCTCAGGCGGCCCAGCAAGACTTCTTCCCTTACTACGCAAGCTACTGGCGTAACAACTCGGCTCGATTCACCTCGGCCTTCCCCAAGGAAACCTTCGAGGAGTGGACCGCACCAGAGGGTCCGATGTTAATTGGTAGTCCGCAGCAGGTTATCGACAAGCTGATGGCTCACCACCAACTGCTTGGCATTTCGCGCTTTATCGGCCAGATTGATGTGGGTTCGATGCCGGCAGGAATGGCACAAGATTCACTGGCATTGTTTGCTGCTGAGGTGGCACCGGTGATTAGGCGCGAGACTACTTGAGAGCTGCAGATAGCGCAGCAGGCATCCCTTCCGCCACTGGGGTCGCCTCATCTAATTCGAACCAGGCCGCGATGCGCAGGGTGTTGATGTGCACCGGAGTGCAACTGGTGAATGTCATGTAGTGACCGCCCTGAGCTGCGGTAGCAAGACCCTCGGGTACCGGGTAAACCACGCCAACATAGCTTGGCTTTACGATCTTGGTGCCAACCCAGTGGTAGGTGTACCAGGTAGTGCTGGTCTTCACATAAGCCAGGTCGCCGGTCTTTAGCTTGTCGATGAGCAGCATGGGGCCGCCATTTCCAAAGCGATGGCCGGCAATTGCAAAGTTGCCCTCGTCGCCTGGCATCTGGGTGCCGGTGTAGTGGCCAAGTCCTGGACCATTTAGCACGGTCATGGTTGTGCCTTCAGCGATGGTTCGCTTGTACTTCTTGCCGTAGCGAGGTACATAAAGCTGGCCGATGATTGCACCCGGCTTTAGTGCGCTGACCTTGGCGGCTGCGCTCACCGAGGTAGCTTGAGCCGAACCCGCCTGAAGCGAGAACGCCAAGCAGGTTGCCAGCAGTGTGCTGGCAACCTTTACGCTTAGCGATCTCGACATCAGTTACTTCTGTGACGGTTTAGCGGCGTGCGATTCTGAATGCGCCCAGTGCCAAAACGATTGCAGCGAGTAGTGCGGCAAAGAATCCAAAGTCGCTGGTAAGCGGCTCGTCGTCACCGGTGTAAGCAAGCTGAGTTAGCTTAGGGTTCTTCAGTGCAGAGGCTCCAAGAACAATGGTGTGCCCACTGCCGGATCCAATCGAGCGACCCTTGAAAGTGATGTTTACAACGGTCTCGTTTGAGTTTGCCTTGATGGTGCCCGGCGCTGCGGATCCCGAACTGTTGCTCGAACCCGAAGCGCTCGAGGTTGCGGTCACGTTCTCTGCGGTCTTGGCGTAAGCCACGTTGATGATCTTGCCGGCTAGGACGTCATCCGCGGTTACCGCATGGCGAGCTGCACAGGTGATGCTTGCGCCGACAGCCAACGAAACAGCTGGAGTAGTCGGGGTGCATCCGGTGATGGTTGCGTTGTCATCGAATACCTGAACATCGTGCAGGGTCACGTTTCCACTGTTGGTTACAACGATGGAGTAGTGAACGTATCCACCGATTGCATTTGGCATTGCGCCGGTTACCGACTTCACGATGGTGATAGCCGGGTTGCGAACCAGCGGAACAGTTACAACGTTGGAAACAACGCTTAGGTTGCCGGTTGCACTGGTTGCCGAAGCGGTGTTGTCAACCTTGCCGGCCAACATGTCAGCATCGGTTACCACGTGGGTAGCCGAGCAGTTCATGCTTGCGCCCACGGCAAGAGTGCCTGGGGCAGCTGGGCTGCAGCTTGCGATGGTTGCGTTGGCATCAGTGACCTGAACGCTTAGGAGCGAAACGTTACCGGTGTTGGTGACAACGATCGAGTAGCTGATCGTTCCGCCTACCGAAGTTGCTGCCGAGCCCGAAAGCGACTTGACGATGGTCATCGCAGGTGCTGGGGTCAGCGGCACGGTGACAATGTTGGAGGTGCTGTTAAGGCCACCGGTTGGGCTGCTTGCAACTGCCACGTTGTCCACCTTGCCGGCTGCCATGTCGGCGTCGGTGATGGTGTGACTTGCGGTGCAGATAAGGCTTGCGCCGGTTGCCAGGTTGGTGGCCGCGCAGTTGACCACAACTGCGTTGGCGTCACTGATGGTGACGTTGCTCAGTGCGATGTCACCGGTGTTGGTTGCGGTGATGCTGTAGTTGATCTTGTCGCCAACCTTGGTAGGTACAGCACCAACAAGGGACTTCACAACGCTGAGTCCAGGCTGTGGGGTTGGGGCAACCGCAGGGTTCACTGGGGTGTCAACCTGGTTGGAGTTGGTGGTTGGAACCTCGGTGCTGGTTACGGTAGCGGTGTTCAGTACGTGGCCAGCGGTAACTTCACCCGCGGTAACGGTGTGGGTTGCGCTACAGGTAAGAGTGCCACCGATTGCCAGGGTGGTTGGGATTGCAGGGGAGCAGGTTCCCAAAGTTGCGTTTCCATCGGTGACGCTCACCGAGTGAATAGCCACTGCACCGGTGTTGGTGACAACTATCGAGTAGGTGACAACGTCGCCAGCGGCCATGATGGCGGTGCTGCCAACGCGGCTCTTGGTAATGGTCAGCTCTGCGATTGCGCTGCTCACGGTATTGGAGTTGGTGCTTGGGATCTCAGATGTGGTCACCGAAGCAGTGTTTACAACGTGGTGGGCGGCAACCTCGGCAGCGGTAACGGAATGTGTAGCTGCGCAGGTGATGGTTGCGTTGATCGCCAAGCTTGCTGCAGGTACCGAAGGGGTGCATGTGCCGATCACTGCGTTTCCATCTGCCACGTTCACGTTGGTGAGCGCTACGCCACCGGTGTTGGTGACAACGATGGAGTAGATGATCGACGAACCCTCAACCAGCGACGAACCTAGGCTGTCGGTGCGGGTCTTGACTATGGTCAGCGCTGCGATTGGAACCACAACGGTGTTGGAGTCGGTGCTCGTAATTTCGTCAGTCACAACGTGGGCGGTGTTGGAGTAGCTGTGACCAGCCATGTCGGCCGATCCAATGGTGTGCGCCGCGGTGCAAGTCAAAGTTGCATTTGGTGCCAGGGTGGTTGCCGAACAAGGGTTTGGAGTCAGGTCAGTTCCCGAGTCGGTAACCACAACATGGTTGAGGGTGGTGTTACCGGTGTTGGTAACCACGATGCTGAAGGTCACAACCGATCCGCTAACCAGGTTGCTGCCAAGGCTATCGGTGCGAGTCTTGACAATGGTCAAGAACGATCCGGCCTGTGGGATCGGGGTCGTGACAGTGTTCGAGTTGGTCGATGGAACCTCGGTGCTGGTTACGCTAGCGGTGTTCACTACCTGGTGTGCATTGACGTCACCAGTGGTTAGTGGGTGCACTGCCGCACAAGTGAGGGTTGCGTTTACGGCTAGGGTAGCTGCGCTACATGGGTTTGGGTTGAGAGTGGTTCCAGCGTCAGCGACCACAACGTTATTTAGAGTAACGCCACCGGTGTTGGTGACCACGATCGAGTAGGTTACAGAGTCAGTCGCAGGGTCACCACCAGTAACAATGCTGGCTGCAGTCTGGCTCTTCACAATGGTCAGCTTTGCAATCGGGCTGGTAACGGTGTTCGAGCTGATTGGGTCAGTCTGGTCGCTGGTGACGCTGGCAGTGTTTACAACGCTGTGGGCATCGTACTCAGCCTGAGTAACGGCATGGCTAACGATACAGGTAAGTGAAGCACCGATCGCGATCGTGGTTGACGGACAGTTCACTGTGAAGCCGGCAGGTTCAACCACGGCAACGTTGGTAAGTGCCACGGTGCCAGTGTTGCGAACAACAACCGAGTAAGTGACATTTGAGCCCGGAGTCAGGCTGCTGCCGAGGTTATCGGTGCGGCTCTTGGTAATGCTCAGTGCGCCAATCGAAACGACATCCTGAGACTGTGCACTAAGTGGAGTGGAGTTGTAGCTGGCAGTCATGTAGGCAACGTTGGTGAATGAACCTGCGTTGAGGTCTGCCTGGCTTACGGTGTGGGTGGCATCACAGTCAATCTGGGTGCCGGCTAGAAGGCTGCCGCCATTTGTCCAAGGAGTGGTTCCAACCTTGCAGTTAGTAAAGGTGGTGGCGTTAGGGTCAGTTGCCTGAACGTTGGTCAGTGTCACGTTGCCATCGTTGTAGAACGAGATGCCGTAAGTGAGAACTGCGTTTAGACGGGCAGGTGGGTTACCGGTTGCCTGGATCTTTAGAACCGACATGTGTGGCTGCGCGCCAACTACGGTGTTCACCGAGCTGGAGACGCTAGTGGTTCCAGAGGAAACGAGAGTCTGGGTTGCGCTTGCAGTGGCGGTGTTGGTGATGGTAGATCCAACCTCACCTGGCTGAACAGTGTGAGTAGCGGTACAGGCAAAGCTGGAGCCAACTGCAAACGTTGCGATCGGGAACGAAGCAACTGCAGGGGTGCCAGCGGTTTGGTACTTACAGTTGGTGACCGTGGTGTTGCTCAGGCCATCAACTAGGTTGACGTTGGTAAGCGCAGTGTTTCCGGTGTTGGTCACCAGAATGTTGTAGACAATAGTGTCGTTGGCTGCAGCGGGAAGGATAGTCGATGTCTGTGTCTTGACGATTGACATGTCGTAAACCGGGGTTGGAGCTGGTGCGATCGGAGTCACAACCGTGTTACTGGTAGCGGTGACAGTGTTCTTGCGGGCAGTGGCAAAGTTTGAAACCTGGCCAGCAGTCACGTCAGCGCTTGTGACCACGTGCGTTGCAGTACAGGTAACTGTGTGGCTGCCTCCGGAGAGGTTTACGCTAGTCGCCCTGAAACCAGATGGGCTATAAGCAGTTGAAGTTGAACCTGGGCACGAGAGGGACGATGCGTTGAGGTCAATAACTTCGTCCACAGCAGAACTGTTGTTTGTGTCCGAAATATTTAGAGTGTATGTAATTACATCGCCGACCTTGGTTGGGGCCCCGGAGGTTTGAGTCTTGGTGATAGCCAATGTTGAGGTTTGGCCCAGTGTGGCAGTCGCGCTCGCTGTAACAGTTGGAGCGCTAGATGAAACTGTCGCGATATTTGTGTAGGTGCCTGCACTTGAGTATGTGTGGCTGTATGTGCCGGTTGCAGACTGACCCACTAGGAGTGTCACAGGCGAAGTCGCAGAGGCAGTCCCAACTTTGAGCGGGACAGTTACGGCAGCAGCCGTACCCGCATTATCGTCAGTAAGCACTACGTTTGTGACGTCGTTGTTTCCTGTATTTGTGACTGTGTAGCAGTAGAGAACAGTCTGAGGGGAAGTTGAATAAGTGCGAACGGCAACAGTTGAAGTGCAGTCAGTGCCGTTGGTCGAAATGCTCTTGGTGACGCTGAGGCTTGAGCCCAAGCCGGCAAGGTTGCCAACGCCGCGGAAGTTCACGGTCTGGTTACCCGCCGAAATGTTTTCGGCTGCACCAGGAGAGGTTACGGTTACGTAGCTGAGGGCTGCCTGCATGTTGCCGGTTGGGGTGGCGTTTGGCTTGCAGTGAATAACCGCGTCGGAGCGAACTACGACGTTGGCGCCAGCCTGAATGTTTTCTACAGTGAAGGTAACGGCAGAAGTTGCGCCGCTCTTAAACTCGTCGCCGCTTGCAGCTGAGTTTGGCCAAGCCGCACCCGAGTTGGTAACTACTGGGGCTGGGCTAGTGGCCACGGCTGCAGTTGCACCTGCGGTGTTCATGCCGCCATCGGTGCCACCGGTACCAGTACCTAGCGCCGAAGAGCCACCGTTATAGGTGTTTAGAATCTGGCCGGTGTTCACCTTTAGGTGTGAAGCCGAAGTAAGTGGGGTCAGCGAGGTTCCCGACTGACCGGTTGCGTCCCAGGTGTAGGTCAGCTTGATCTCGGCTTTGTATGGTGCCGGCTGCTTGGTTGGGGTTGCAGAGGTGTTGAGTTCAAGCATGAACGACGCGATGTCGCCACACTTGTAGTCGGTTCCAAGGAGCTCGCCCTTGTCTTAGGTAACCGAACCATCGTTGAACGCACCGCCACCGGTGGTGTGGCTGTAGCTGTTAAACACTGGGGCTTTAAAAGACACCGAGTTGATGGTTGCAGTTGCGGCTTGTGCCGGCAGTGCCTGAACCATAAGCGCTGCGAGGCTGGCAACCAGGCCTGCACTAATAATGCGAAGTGCGCCACGGCGAGCAGAAAAGACAGTAGTGAAACGAGACATTAATTACCCCAATTAGTCTTCAGTTAGGTCCAGCCGAACAGGCGGATAACCGAAGAAATTACATAAACCCAACCTGTCAAGGATACTTGAGAATGGACAGCCGGTCTAGACCTATTGTTCGCTGGAGGGCACTTCTGGCGGGGATTATAAGGAAACAAAAGCGGGCCGGTCAAATAAATGACCGACCCGCTCCCAAATAAAGCGATTAGTGGGTGCTTGGAGCCTGCTCCACCTCGGTGCGGTCGCCGCTCCAAAGGGTGTGGAAGGTGCCTTCCATGTCTACGCGCTTGTAGGTGTGTGCACCAAAGAAGTCGCGCTGACCCTGAACCACGGCGGCTGGCAGGCGAGGCGCGCGCAGGCCATCGTAGTAAGAAAGTGACGAAGCAAAAGCAGGAACCGGAATACCGGCTAGCGATGCGTTTGCAACAACCTGGCGCCACGAAGCAACGCTCTTGGCAACGGCTTCCTTGAAGTAAGGGTCGAAGATCAGCGACTCAAGTGCTGGGTTCTTGTCGTAAGCCTCGGCAATGCGGTTTAGGAACTGGGCACGGATGATGCAACCGCCGCGCCAGATCTTGCTGACCGCGCCGTTGTTGATCTTCCAGTTGTACTCGGCTGCACCGGCGCGGATTGCGTCGAAGCCCTGCGAGTATGCAACCAGCTTGGATGCGTACAGTGCGCGACGAACGTCTTCAACGAAGGCGGCCTTGTCGGCGATGGTCCAGGTGGTGGCGTCTGCTGGCAGACCCGAAACAGCTGCACGCTGAGCAACCTGCGACGAAAGCGAACGAGCGAATACGGCCTCGGCGATACCCGAAACTGGGGTGCCCAGGTTCAGTGCGGTCTGAACGGTCCAAACGCCGGTGCCCTTCGAGCCAGCCTGGTCTAGAACTACGTCTACGAATGGCTTGCCGGTCTTGGCGTCTACCTGCTTTAGAACCTCAGCGGTGATCTCGATCAGGAACGACTCGAGGTCGCCCTTGTTCCACTCGTTGAAGATGTCTGCGATCTCGGCTGGGCTGAAGCCGCCGGCCTGGCGCAGGATGTCGTAGGCCTCAGCAATAAGCTGCATGTCGGCGTACTCAATACCGTTGTGGATCATCTTTACAAAGTGGCCAGCGCCATCGGCACCGATGTGGGTGACGCATGGCTCGCCGTCGACAACGGCGGCGATGGAAGCAAGGATTGGGCCGAGGGTCTTGTAGGCCTCTTCGGTGCCACCAGGCATGATCGAAGGACCCTTTAGAGCACCTTCCTCACCGCCCGAGATACCGGCGCCAACGAAGTTGATGCCCTTAGCGCTAACTTCCTTTTCGCGACGAATGGTGTCGGTGAATAGTGCGTTTCCACCATCAACGATGATGTCGCCTGGCTCGAAGCGCTCGGCTAGCTGGCTGATTACGGCATCGGTTCCCTTACCGGCCTGAACCATGATGATTGCGGTGCGTGGCTTTGCCAGCGAGGCTACAAACTCATCGATGGTTTCCGACGCAATGAAGCCGGCCTCTGGGTGCTCGCTGGTGAGCAGCTGAGTGCGCTCTACCGAACGGTTGTAAACGGCAACAGTGTTGCCCTCGCGGCTTGCAAGGTTGCGAGCCAGATTGGAGCCCATTACGGCCAGACCAACAACACCGATATTTGCCTTTTGAGCAGTCATTAAAGATCCCTAATAGATTGACGAACTGTTGCGCGGAATACCTCTAAGGATATCGCAAAACTTCAAGCAGTTTTGGCTAGTTAATGATTCCCGCCGCATGGGCAGATGACCGCTTAGAAGATCGAGAAGTAGGCCAGGGCGGCGATACACGCTGCAATCAGCACGATGGCAACCAGGTAGGTTCCGGCCATTGTGCGACCGGCCGCGTATTCGCCCATCAGCTTCTTGTCGCGCGAGATTCCGTACATGAAGGCCAGCAACGGCAAAAGCAGAATGGCGTTCAGTACCTGGGTCAGAACCAGAATCGGAACCAGTGGGGCGCCAGGGATAAGCACCAGGCCAAGCGAAACCAGAGTAACCAGACCAAAGGTTCCGTAGAACAGTGGAGCCTCTTTGATGCTGTCGTCTAGGGCGGCTGGCTGACCGGTGAGGTCGGTCACTGCGTAAGCGGTTGAAAGCGGCAGGATGGACGCGGCCAAAAGTGCTGCACCGATCAGACCTACGGCAAATAGGTCGGTTGCAAAGCGTCCGGCTAGCGGTGCGAGAGCGGCGGCCGCATCGGCAGCACCCGAAATGATCACGCCATTTACGTGCAGGGTGGATGCACAGGTGACGACCACAAAGAAGCCGATGATTCCGGTAAGCAGAGCACCAATCCAGACATCCACGCGCAGGTAAGGCATGTCCTTGGTGGTTAGACGCTTGTCCACCACATAAGACTGAATGAACGAAAGCCCCCACGGTGCCAAAGTGGTACCGATGGTTGCGGTGGCAATAAGAATCGCATCCTTATTGAGCGGCATGGTTGGAACCACCGAGCCCTGAAGCGCTGCAAGCCAGTCTGGTTTAGCCAGGAATCCCGCAGCGATGTAGCAGATGAATACGGCGGCCAAGATCAGCAGAATGCGTTCGATGCTCTGGAAGCCACCGCGCAAAACAAGGAACGAAACAAGCAGGGCGGCAATAGGCACCGAGATGTAGCGAGTGACGCCAAACAACTCGAAACCGGCAGCGATACCAGCGAACTCGGCGGCTGTGGTTCCGATGTTGGCACCAACCAAAGCGATGATTCCGAGGGTGGCAGCGCGTGCGCCATACTTCTGGCGAATGAGTCCGGCTAGACCCTGTCCGGTAACAACACCGATTCGGGCGCCCAGCTGCTGGAACAAGATGAGTGCCACGGTTGAAATGGTTAGCACCCACAGCATTTGGTAGCCAAACTGGGTTCCAAGCACCGAATAGGTGGTGATGCCCGCTGGGTCATCATCGGAGAGGCCAGCCAAAAGGCCCGGACCCAAAACTGCTAAAAGTGCCACAAATCGGGCGCGAGTAAAACGGCGAGCCGGCTGCTTTGCAACCTGGACGGACTTGGTGCTGGTTTCGGCCATCAGTTACGGCCCTCCTGCCAAGGCCAGTTGCGGCCGGTTCGTTCTTTCACAAGGGCGTCAACAACGTCATCCGCCAAGATTCGACCGATAGGTCGGTTCTCTTCGTCCACAACCACCAGAGACGAACCGCGGTTGGCGGTTAGCTTTTCGATTACCTCTTCGAGGTCGGCATTTGGACCTACGGTTTCTGGCTGCGAATCGTTCTTGACGTTACCCACCAGTGAACGCGGGTTGGCAGCGAAGAGATCGATGAGGTGCAGGTCATCCAGTAGACGACCCTCTTTGTCGACCACAACGATGCACTGCACGTCGTTGTTATCCAGCTCTAGCAACTTCTTGCGAGCGTCAGCGACGGTGTCGTCTTCTTCGAGGATCACCAGAGCCGAGGTCATGAAACCGCCGGCAGCCTCTTCGTCGTATTCCAGCAGCTCGATGAGGTTGGTGGAGGTTTCGGCATCCATGGCCTCAAGCATCGCCTCGCGGTCCTCAGTTGGCAGCTCGCGAAGTGCGTCAACGGCCTCGTCTGGCTCCATGCGAGCCAGCAGGTCGGCGGCGCGATCCAGCGGGGCGTGACGAAGAAGCTCGTCGAGGTCGTCGGCGTCCATTTCCTCCATGGCATCCGCGGCCACTTCGGGGTCAAGGATCTCAAGCAACAGCTGGCGCTCGCGGCGACCAAGGTCTTCAAGCAGGTCTGCAAGCTCTGATGGGCGAAGTTTTTCTAGACCCTTGTTTTGCTTGCGCAGACGGGCAGGTTCGCCAGGGCGGCCAAAAGACTGAATGCTAGCCCAGTCGACAACCTTGCCAGGGGTGGGAGTGCGTCCGGCCGAGCCCGGCAGCACGCGACGCAGGAAGGATGCAAAAGAGATGTCTACGCCGACCAGCTGGTAGTTGCGGCCGGTCTTCGCCAGGTAGAGGTCAGAAGAGCGAACTACTCGGGCGCCATCCACATCAAGTAGTTGGTGATCGATCATGTCGTCCAGGGCAAGGAACTCGCCATCGCGGCGCTCGTAGTCGCGAAGGTCGAAGGTGGTGGAAGAAAGAGTTACTCCAGAGTTGTCCAACTTGGAAATGTTCTCTACCTGCATAAACGCGCGGCGGAAGCCGATTCGCACGATGATGCCAAAGACCTTTGGGTAGTTGCCGGTGTCCCAGCGCACAACGATGTCGGCAAGGCGTCCAACTGCTTCGCCCGCAGATGAGGTGACTGGTCGACCCTGAAGTCCTGCTGCCGAAATGAGGGTGGCGGCTAGCGCTCTACGCGTTGGATCGCGGAACGGAATCTCGGTTGGAACCAGGTGTCTGGCACGGAGGCGATTGCCACGCTCGGCTGAGTTAGACATGGCTCCTCCTCTTGCATTTATTGGGCGGCTGGGCGCGTTTAGAAGGTGCCAAAGCCTGCGATATCCAAATCTTACTTTGAAGAGGTGAAACCCAAGGTATCTGGGCTATCGCTAAACATGTTTTACTTTGGTAAATCTGCTATAACGGGCTTGGCGGATTATGCAGTTTCGCCAAGCAGAAACCCATGAATTGACACGGATGATTACCCCAGAAGAGAACGAGCCGGCCAGCCGACTGCCCTCGCAGTGGCGCAACCTCCCTCGCGAGGGAAAACTTACCCTAGTCTCCCTGGTGCTTATTTTGCTGGCTATCGTGGCCACCGATTTCCTGCTGCTGGGTAAGTAGCCCGAATCGAGCCCGAACATTCAGCACCTTGCCCATTTGGGCCACAGTAAAGTATGTGTCAGTGCTAAATATTCTTGGGGGAGAACATTTTGGTAGTTTTTCAATCTACCTCGGCGGCTAAGGCGGCCGATAGAAAGCAACTCTCAGCAGATCAGATGATCTCTGCAGGGGTAGCTGCCATCGCCCAACTTGGCATCGACCACGTAACCGTTCAAAGCATCTGTGGCAAGTCTGGCCACTCGCGTCCCACCTTTTACTCATACTTCGGAGACCTTCAGGGCCTATTCGCTGAGATTTGGATTAGGCACGGAGTGGACTGGCTTACCAGGCTCTGCTCGGTTGGAGGGCTATCGCCTCGGTCGGATGTTGACCTCTCACTCACGGAAATCTTTGCCACCGCTCACCGAAATCCCGCAATTAAAGAAGTGGTTCAAGTCCAACTTCAGGAATTCTTCGACCTAGACAACCAGTGCGATTCTGTGACCATGGTTTCGGTGTGGACCGCGGCCATCAACCTCGGCATTGCCCTTGGCCGACCAGTAACACCAGAGGTGGAGGCGGTCAGAGTTTTCAATGAGGTGTTTGAGCGACTTACCTCGAAGCAGCTGGATGAAATCAAGGCTGGTCTACCAAAGCAGAAAGCTGTTGAACCTGGCGAGGCGCTTGAGCTGGATCCGCCAAACCTTGAAGATGCGCTGCTGGGGAGCACCCTTAAAGTGGTGGCCTCGGCTGGCGTTCACAATGCGTCGCTCGTGCGCATTGCGCGCATGTGCCGTGTTTCAACGGGAGCACTTTACCCACGATTTGAAGACAAACTGAAGTTGATCGAGCGCGCCTACGCCAGCGCCATCTCCGAGGTAATCAAGGTGAATTTCACCGCCTTCGATTTTGATCATCGAGTGGATGACCAAATTGCCGAGTTCACCGTGGGCGGTCTTTATCCAAGCAGGGAAAGCTGGCGCCACTTTCGCTGCGAGGTTTATCTCGAAGGGCGAGTTGACCAGGGTTTGAGAACTGACCTAGCCATGTGGGTTCGGGAGGGAAACGCCTCCGCGGGTAGGAAGTTCATAGCCGGCACCCGTCTAACTGCCGAACGCGGTGAATTGCTGGGTGCAGCAACTTCGGTGATGGGCCTGGGGTTCGGTGTTTTGTCAGACCTGATGGAATCGATTATCAAGCAGGATTTCCGAGTGATGCTTCGGGCCCTAAACCGCGAGCTGTTTGACTATCAGTTGGGCACAGACAGCTAGGGAATAAAAATCGTCAAGGGGGGCTTTACTTATTCTGTTACACTTGAAGCAGAACTCTAGGAGAACCTCATGCCAGCAGTAACAGCCGACACCATGACCCTGCCTCGCCTCGCCGCTGCAACGGGCCAGGCTCGCACCATCAAGTCTGTGACCAAGGGTCCTCAGGCCTACGAGGGCGAGGGCTTCCCCGTGGTACGCGCATTTGCTGGCGTTCCTTACGCAGAACTCGACCCATTCATTCACATGGACCAGATGGGCGAGGTTGAATACCTTCCGCTGGAGCCAAAGGGCACCTCGTGGCACCCGCACCGCGGGTTTGAGACCTTCACCTACCTCATCGATGGCGCCTTTATTCACCAGGACAGCCACGGTGGTGGCGGTGTTATCAAGGATGGCGCTACCCAGTACATGACCGCCGGTGGTGGTGTGCTACACATCGAGACCCCACCAGATGAGCTGGTAATGTCCGGCGGCGTTTTCCACGGACTTCAGCTGTGGATCAACCTTCCCCCTGAGAAGAAGATGATCAACCCTGCCTACCAGTCACTGGAAGGCGATCAGGTGAAGCTGATCTCCAGTCAAGACGGTGGCGCACTCGTTCGCGTACTTGCCGGCGAGATCGACGGCCAGGTGGGCCCTGGTAAGTCGCAGACTCCGATGACCATCGCCCACATCACCCTTGCCCCAGGTGCTTCGGTTTCCATTCCTTGGAACCCGATGTTCAATGCCCTGGCATACACGTTGGCGGGTGCCGGCACTGTGGGTGAAGGCCGTATTGCACCAATCTCCACCGGAAACCTAACTGTTTTTGGTGCCGGAGACCGCGTGGTCATCACCGCAGACCAGGTTCAGTCGGCAAAGGACAAGAACCTCGAAATCTTCCTGCTGGGTGGCCAGCCGATTCGCCAGCCGGTGGTTGCCTACGGTCCGTTCGTCATGAACACCAAGGAGCAGATCATTCAGGCCATGGAAGACTACAACTACGGACGTTTTGGTCAGATCCCCGATGACGCCCTGATGCCGTTCCACCACCGCCACGGGCGCTAGGCCTTTCAATGGCTGGCGCCGCTGGGTTTCGGGCCGGAGAAGGCCCCTTGGTTTCGCAAACTGTTAAAGGTGCTCTTTAAGACTTTTCACAAACATCTGGGTGCATCCTTGCAATAGAGCCAAAGCGGCCCAGACAGGAAGAGTCAAAATGAACATCAAGAAGTTTGTTGCGGTAACCGCCGTAAGCAGCGCACTCATCATGGGCACCGGAATTGTTGCATCGTCTGCAGAGACCGGTTCAACCGCCCACCCAACTATCAGCGCAACTCCGCG
>JBDLVH010000072.1:0-10897 GCA_039804865.1 Actinomycetota bacterium
TTGAGGGCCGCCGCAACCTCGGTTGGGTGGTGAGCGAAGTCGTCGTAGACCTTTACTCCGCGAATTTCGCCGTGCAGTTCGAAGCGGCGTTCGGTGCCGCCAAAGGTTTCAATTGCGGCCAGCGAAGCTGCAGCCTCGTAACCTAGGCCAACCAGCACAGCCAGGGCGCCGGCAGCATTTGCGGCATTGTGCTCGCCGGCGATGCCGAGGCGGGCGCTTAGGGTCTGGCCGTTAACCAAAACATCGAAGTTAACCTGTGGTCCGCTGGCATCGATGCGGGTCAGCTGCACGGTTGCGCCGGCCGCCTTGCCAAAGGTGAGGATCTTCTTATCGGTGAGCAGAGCCGTGACACGCACCGCACCTGGGTCGTCTGCACTGATTGCCACAAACTCCCGGGCACCCTGGGCAAACTTGGCAAACTCGGCCTCAAAGGCCTCCAAGCTTCCGTAGTGGTCTAGGTGGTCTGGATCCACGTTGGTGATTAGCGCCATCGCGGTGTCGTAGTGCAAGAACGAACCATCTGATTCGTCTGCCTCAATAACAAAAAGCTCACCAGTTCCGGCTGCCGAAGAAACTCCGAGGTCGGCGATTACGCCACCATTAACAAACGATGGGTCGGCACCAAGCTTGAGCAGCGCGGTGATGATCATGCCGGTGGAGGTGGTCTTGCCGTGGGCTCCGGCAACCGCAATCACGCGCTTCTTGCCGGTTAGGTAGGCCAGCGCCTGCGAGCGGTGAATAACCGGAATGCCGCGCTCTTTGGCAAGCAGGTACTCGGGGTTGGTTGGCCAAAGCGCACTGGTAACCACCACGGTGTCTGGGTTACCCAGGTGCTTGGCATCGTGGCCAATAAAGATTTCGGCGCCAAGTTTGCGCAGGGCGGCAACGTTGGAGGTGTCGCGCAGATCAGAACCGGTTACCTTGTGGCCTAGGCCAATCAGCATTGCCGCGATTCCGCTCATTCCAGAACCACCGATGCCCACAAAGTGCACGGTGCCCAGGTCTACTGGAACTGGCTGAGAGAAATCTGGCTTGATCAATGTGAATCCTTTGCCCTATTGGGGCCACTGCTGGCTAGTAAAAAGACTAAGCGTTAGGCGCTTTTAGCGGGAGCCAACACGCTACGAACCAACCCAAGCAACCGAGCCGAGCCATCGGAGGCGCCCGATATTTTGGCATTTTGTGCCATTTGGTTTCGGGTACGGCTGTCGGAAATGGTTGGAATCAGTGTGCTTTGAACATACTGCGGAGTGAAATCTGCGTCCAGGCAAAGCAGGCCGCCGCCCATGTGCACCACGTGTTCAACATTGTGCTTCTGCTCGCCGTTGCCAACCGGATACGGCACGTAAACGGCTGGCAAGCCAAGCGCCGTGAATTCGCTCACCGTGGCAGATCCGGCCCGGCAAACCGCAAAGTCGGCGGCGCTGATGGCAAGGTCCATGCGATCGCAGTACCTGATGCGCACGTAGTCGTGGGTGGCCACCGGCTCCAGTTCGCTGCGCTCCCCCACGATGTGCAAAACCTGAATACCGGCGGCGTTCAGGGCGGCGCGGGACGCCTCGATGGTGTCGTTGATGCGCTTGGCGCCAAGCGAACCACCAGTGACCAGCAGGGTTGTGGTGCTCTCATCCAAGCCAAAGTGGGCTCGCGCCGCCACCTTGTCTGCGGTGGAGACTCCCTGGGCCAAGACCTCAATCTCACGGCGAAGCGGCATGCCAACGAAAACAGCCTTTGGAAGCTTGGTGTTGCTGAATGCAACGGCCACCTCGGCCGCTCCCCTGGCTGCCATTCGATTGGCCATTCCAGGAAGCGCGTTGGCCTCGTGAATCACGTAAGGGATGCCCAACTTCTTGGCTGCCGTGTAAGCAGGTGCACTGGCATAACCCCCGAAGCCCACCACCACATCAATCTGGTGTTGCTTCAGGTAGCCAACAACGCGGTTTACGGCTGCCCTATACCTTGCCGGGAAGCTGAGTGCGGCTCGGTTCAGTTTGCGTGGAAACGGAAGCCTCGGAATAACAAGAAGTTCGAAGCCGCGTTCTGGCACCAGGCGACTCTCCAGCCCCTCGGCCGTGCCCAGCGCCCAGACCATGTCTTGCGGGTTTTCCGCCTTGATGGCATCGGCCAAAGCCAGCAGTGGGTTAACGTGGCCGGCGGTTCCGCCTCCGGCAAGCAAGAATCGAGTCATCGGCGCTTTACCGGCCTCTCGGTGGCAACGCGCACCCGGCGACCGCCGTCCAAAATGGCGTGATTCTCGCGCTCAAACGAGAGGCAGATGCCGATGCCGGCAAGACCGGCAATCAGCGATGAACCACCCGATGAAATCAGCGGCAGCGGAACACCAAGCACCGGCAGCCACTGCAGCACAACGCCGATATTGATCATGGCCTGCAGCGTGATCCAAACGGCAACACCCATAACCACCGAGCGGCCCAGCACACTTTGGCTGCGCAGCGAGATGCGCACCAGGAAGTAGCCCAGTGTCAAGAAGAGCAAGATGGTGAAGAGAGCACCCAGCAGACCCAGCTCTTCACCAATGATGGCAAAGATGTAGTCGTTATCCACTTCGGGAATCCAAGACCACTTCAGCTTGGACATGCCCAGGCCAACACCCGTTAGGTGACCGGCGGCAAGCGCCCAGATGCCGTGCTGACTCTGCCAGGCGTAGGCGTTTGCGGTGTCGCTGGACTGGCTAAGCCAGGCACTGATGCGACCAACACGCGACGAACCACCAACCACGGAACCACCCAGAAGTGCGATGGCTACACCGATGCCAGCCACGGTCAGCGGCAGGCGAACTGCGTATCCTGGGGCACCAAACAGCCAGACCAGGGCAAAGGCAATCATGGCAATAACCAGGGTGGTTCCAAGGTCCTTACCAAAAACCACCAGGGCCATGCCTGCAGCCGGCAGCGCGAAGGCCTTCCAGACCGTATGGCGATCGTGGTACATGCCATCCTGGTGTCGTTCGAAGTAGATAGACATCAGAAGAATCATGGAGATCTTCAGGAACTCGGCAGGCTGAATCGAGAAGGCACCCACGTGAATCCAGGAGTTGTTTCCGTTCACCGAAATTCGAATGCCCGGCACGAAGGTTAGAACCTGCAAGAATAGCGATCCCAAGAAAATGGGGAAGCCCATTCGGCGCCAGAACGTGACCGGCATCACCGAGCCCAGGCTTAGCGCCAGGAAGCCGATGACCGCAAACAGCACCTGCTTACCAAAGATGAAGAAGGCATTGTTGTTGTCGCGAATTGCAACGATGCTGGAAGCCGAAAGCACCATGACTAGGCCAAACACCATCAGCAGCATGGTGATACCCAAAACCATGTTGAATTCCAACGACTGGGCACGGAACACGTTGGCGTAAAAGTCGAAGACTCGGCGCGGCAGCGGCTGACGCTGCTGCTTGTTTTTCAGCGAGGTAACGTTAGCCATTTTCGCCCTCTCGCTTGGCCAGATACGCGGATACAGCGGCGGCAAACTGGTTGCCCCGATCCGCATAGTCTTTGAACTGATCCATGCTGGCCGACGCCGGCGCCAACAAAACCGTGTCGCCGGAGATTGCCACCTGGGCTGCAAAATCAACCGCGCTGGCCATTACCTGAAGCTTGTCCTCGGTGGTTACCTCAAACACCGGCACGCTTGGTGCCGCTGCAGCCAAGGCAGCCAGAACCGGCTGACGATCCGCGCCCACAACGATAGCGGCTCGCAGCTTGCCGGCAAACTTTTCTACCAGCGGTGTGATGTCGACTCCCTTGAGGAGCCCGCCAACAATCCAAACCACCGAATCGAAGGATGCCAAAGAGGCTGCCGTTGCGTGCGGGTTGGTTGCCTTGGAATCGTCGATCCAGGTGATGCCGTCAACTTCGGCAACCAGCTCGATGCGGTGATGATCCAACTTAAAGTTTCGAATGGCGTTTCGGATGCTTGGGCGCTCTACGCCTGCCGCCAGAGCCAGTGCGGTAGCCGCCGCAACGTTGGCCAAAAGGTGCGGAGTGATAACACCGATGGCACCGATGTCCTTGAGGTCTGCCACCGGCAGGGCCTCATCGTAGGAAGCCACGAAGGCGCGATCCACCAGGATGTCTTCGACGAAACCAACCTCGGCACGACTAGGCGAACCCAGGGTGAATCCGATTGCGCGGGCACCCTCGATAACGTCGGCGTCTTCCACCAGGGTGCGGGTGGAGGCATCGGCAACGTTGTAGACGCAAGCCAGCTGAGTGTTCTCGTAAACCTTGCCCTTGGTCTTCGCGTAGTTGGCCATGCCACCGTGCCAGTCCAGGTGGTCGTCGGCGATGTTGAGCACGGCGCTGGCCAGCGGTGAAACCGGGTGCAGATAGTGAAGCTGGAAACTGCTGAGTTCAACCACCAGGGCGTCAAAGCCCTCCGGGTCTCGGATGGCATCCAAAATAGGGGTTCCGATGTTGCCGCAGGCAGCCACGCGCTTGCCACCGGCAACCAGCATGGCCTCGGTCAGCTGGGTGGTGGTGGTCTTGCCGTTGGTGCCGGTGATGCAAATCCACTCGGCAATTCGGTGGGTCTTGTCGCGCAGGCGCCAGGCCAGATCGATATCGGTCCAAATTGGGATATCGCGTGAGATTGCCCACTCGATGATTGGGGAATCCGGACGAACGCCAGGTGAGGTAACAATCAGTTGCGGCTCAAGGTCAACCAGCTGTGCCGGAATGCCATCGGTGGCCTTCGCTTCAGCATCGGCGCCAATGAGATACTGCACGCCCAAAACGTCGAGGATGTCTACCAGGTCCGGCTCGGCCTTTGGGGCAATAACCAGTTGGTTAGCGCCCAGCTCGGCCAGGGTGTCTGCCACCGAGAAACCAGTGACGCCAAGACCAATCACTCCGACTCGCAGATTGCGCCAGTCGGAGTGCCAGGATTTGAGGTGCTCAAGCTTATTCATGGGCTATCGGTTGAGCCACTCCAGGTAGAAGATGCCAACGCCCAGCGCAACGCACAGGCCCTGAATAATCCAGAAGCGAACCACGATGGTGATCTCGGCCCAGCCCTTGAGTTCGTAATGATGGTGCAGTGGGCTCATCAGGAAAATGCGCTTGCCCTTGGTGAGCTTGAAGTAGATGCGCTGGATGATCACCGAACCGGTGACGATCACAAACAGGCCACCGATAAGAACCAGCAGCAACTCGGCTCGGGTGAGGATGCCCAGCGCGGCAAGTGCGCCGCCCAAGCCAAGCGAACCGGTGTCGCCCATGAAGATCTGGGCCGGCGAGGTGTTGAACCAGAGGAATCCGATTAGCGCACCAACGATGGCCGCCGAAATTACCGCCAGGTCTAGCGGGTCTCGGGTGTAATAACAGTTGGTGGTGTTGAGGTCCTTGATGCCGCCACAGGCCTGGTTGAACTTCCAGAACGCGATGACACCGTAGGCACCGATGGCCATGATGGAGGCTCCGGTGGCCAGGCCGTCCAGACCATCGGCGATGTTAACACCGTTGGAGGTTGAGGTAACCAGGAAGATGATCCAGACCACAAACAGGGTGACGCCGATGATCTTGGCGATCTGAGTGCCGTTGACCACAAAGTTGGTGCGGTAAATATCACGCACGATGGAGAAGTGGGTGGTGGCGGGGGTCTGCCCGACATCGTTGGGGAATTGCAACGAAAGCAGGGCAAAGACACCGGCAATTAGGGTCTGCCCGGCAATCTTTTGCCAGCCACCCAAGCCTAGGTTGCGCTTCTTGTGGGTCTTTAAGAAGTCATCGATGAAGCCAACCAGGCCAAGCCCAACCATCATGAAGATCACCAGATAGGCGCTAATCGTTGGCGTTTCACCGTTTACCAGCTTGCCCACAAAGTAACCGAGCACCGAACCGATGATGATGACGATTCCGCCCATGGTTGGGGTTCCGTGCTTCACGTGGTGGCTTTGCGGCCCATCCACACGAATGAACTGACCCCACTGCCACTTCTTGAAGAGGTAGATGAAAACCGGGGTGAAAAGCAGGTTGAACGCCAGGGCAACGCCACCGGCTACCAGTACAGCTCTCAAGCGTTCACCTCCGCCAACGCATCACCAAGGTGGCGCAAATTTGCGCTCTTGGACGATTTCACCAAAACAATATCTCCGCTTCTTAGCATTTCACGGACACCAGCTAAAGCCGTGTCAACGCTCTCGAAGAATTGTGCTTCGCCGTCGTATGAGCCCTCTTGGGTGGCACCCATGTACACCAGATGGGCTCCGGCACCGATGGCGATGACAAGCCCAAGATTCAAGCGCACGCAGAGACGACCGATGGCATCGTGTTCGAGGCGCGAAAACTCGCCAAGTTCTGCCATTTCACCGATTACAGCAACTGTGCGACGGCCGGTACTGCGACCAAGCTGAGCCAAAGTCTGCAGTGCCGCCTTGGTGCTGTCGGGGCTGGCGTTGTAGGCATCGTTGATGACGGTGATGCCGTTTGGTGCTTCCAGCAGCTGCATGCGCCAGCGCTCGGCAAGCGGAAGTTCCTCAAGTGCGGCGATGATTTGGGCGCGGTCGATCTGCAGTGAATCCGCCACGGCGATGCTGGCCAAGGCGTTCATCACGTGGTGTTCGCCCAGGATGCGCAGGGTCACTCGCTGGGTGTTAGCGCCGCTCGGGTCTTCCGGCCAGCGCAGGTCAAACGAGGTGCCGGCCAGGCTCAACTCATGGCCACTGGCCTGATAACCGGCATCGGGTGCGGTGCCAAACCAAACCTTGTTAAGCTCGCGCTCGGAAACCATTTCGCGCACGTAGCTGTCGTCGAGGTTCAACACCGCGATCGCATCGGCTGGCAGGTAGTCCAAGAGTTCGGCCTTGATGGCCGCGGTGGTTTCGATGCCACCAAATTCACCGGCGTGGGCCATGCCCACCTTCAACTCAACCGCGATATCTGGTCTGGTGATGTCAGCCAGGTAGGCGATGCTTCCGGGGCCACCGGCACCCAGTTCGGCTACCAAGAATCGGGTTTCGCGGTCAATCTTCAGCACCGAGATTGGAGCACCAACCTCGTTGTTGTAGGACTCGATCGGTGCAATTGTCTTACCCGCACGGCTGAGAATGGCACGAAGCATGTTCTTGGTGGTGGTCTTACCGTTGCTGCCGGTGATTCCAATAACCTTCAAGCCGGTTTCCGCCCGCACCTGAGCCAAAACCACCTTGGCCAACTGTCCCAGCGCCGCAACAGAATTTTCAACCACGATTTGGGGCAGGTCCACAGAACTGAGTTCGTGCTCAACGATGGCCGCCACCGCGCCAAGCTGCTTGGCGGCCTCAACGAAGTTGTGACCATCGGTTACCTCGCCTGGCTTAGCCACAAAGAGAGCACCCTCGGCAACCAGACGGGAGTCGGTCTCAACCGAACCCGTCACCACCACATCTGCGATATCGAAGTCTTTTTGAGTTGGTTGGTAGAGACGGCCGGAAACCATCTGGGCAATCTGCCCAAGCGAAAGTGAAATCATGCCCAACTGTTTTCTTTTAGGGCAGCCCTAGCCTCGGCGCGTGCCGAGTAAGGAGTGCGCTTGCCCTGAATGTCTCGGTAGTCCTGATGTCCCGGGCCGGCCCAAAGGATGGCGTCACCAGGCTTGGCCATTGCCACGGCCTTGCGGATGGCCTGTTCTGGCGGGCTTACTTCGTAGAGCTCGCCCTCCGGACGGGCAGACTTGGCAGCGTCCAGAAGTGCCCGGCGAATGGTCACCGGGTTTTCGAAGCGCGGGTGGTGATCGGTGATGACCACAACATCGGCGTTCTCGGCGGCAACCCTGGCCATGTCCGGACGCTTGGAGGCATCGCGGTCGCCATCGGCGCCAAAGACCATGAAGAGTCGGCCGGTAGTTACCTCGCGCAGGCTGCGCAGGGTGTGCAGGAAGGCGTCTGGGCTGTGGCCGAAGTCAACGTAAACCGCTGGTCCGGTGGCTCCGCTAACCAGTTCGGTGCGGCCAGGCAGGTAGGCGCTGATGCCGGAGGCAACGCGATCTGCCACCAGTCGCCAGTCGAAACCGGCCTCGATTGCCATCACAATAGCGAGGGCACCGTTTGCGGCCATGTGGGCACCGATCAACGGCACATGGCTTTCGATGTGCTCGCCGTTTGGCCCATCCAGCTCAAAACCGGTGTGGGTGGTGGTCTGCTCGGTAACCGTTACCTGCCAGTCGGCGGTTACTGCCGGATTGCTGCTGATGGTGACCACCGGAATCTTGCTGGCGCCCACAAAGTCGGCACCGAAGCTGGAATCTAGGGAAACCACTCCCCTGGTTGCACGCTCTGGGGTAAACAGCGCCACCTTTGCCTTGAGGTAGGTGGCGAAGTCTGGGTAGTCGTCGAAGTGATCGTGGCTGAGGTTGGTGAAGCCGACTACGTCGAAGTGAATGCCGTCCACGCGCAGCTGACTGAGGGCCTGAGCAGAAACCTCGATGGCAACGCTGGTCACTCCGCGCTCGCGCATTCGGGCAATCAGGGCCTGCATCTCGGTGGACTCCGGGGTGGTCAGTCGGCTGACGATGACCTCGCCCGCGATGTGACGCTCGGCTGTGGAGGTGAGTCCGGTAACCTCGCCCAGCTGGCGAAGCAATGCCTCAAGCAGGTACGAAGTTGAGGTCTTGCCGTTGGTACCGGTGGTGCCAAAGATGCGCGGCAGATTGCCGGCCACGTTTCCGTAGACGTAGGCCGCCAGCTCGCCCAGGCGCTGGCGCGGGCTCTCCAGCAGCAGAATCGGCAAGCCAAAGTTGGGGTCTTCCCCCAGGATGATGGCCTGTCCGGCGGCATCGGTGACCACGGCAACTGCGCCGGCGGCAACGGCCTTGTTTACAAACTGGGCACCGTGAGCCTTAAGACCCGGCATGGCAACAAAGAGATCGCCCTGGCGAAGATCGTTGGTGTTCATGCTGATGCCGGTGAGATTGATCTTTAGCTGCGGGTTTACCTGCAGCCCAAAGTGCCTAGCAAACGCGCTCAGTTCAACCGGAACCACGTTCTCGGGTCTGAGGATAGGCGGGATGGATTCTTTCATGATTACCACTTAGCAGCAATGGTAGGCGATTTAGTGGTGCTTGGGGTCACGCGATAGGTGCGCAACACCTGCTGCAGAATGTCCTTGAACGCCGGGGTGGCACCAATGGAGTTGCTCACGGTGCGCGGCTTATAGATGGTGACAGCCAAAACGTACTGTGGGTTGTCCGCCGGTGCCATACCAATGAAGGAGATGGCGTGCAGCGCCACATAACCGATGCCGTTGTCCTTGGCAATCTGAGCGGTACCCGACTTACCACCGATGCGGTAACCCGGGATTGCTGCGGTTTGACCCACACCACCAGGCTGGGTAACAACGTTTTCTAGCATCGAGATCACCGAACGTGCGGTAGATGGCTTGATAACCCGAACCGGTGCGCCAAGCTTTTCCATCTGGGTGCTGGTGCCGTTGGCGTTCTTGCAGCCCAACAGCAGGTCTGGAGACAGGCGAACTCCCATGTTTGCGATGGTCTGGTAGAGGAACGCGGTCTGCATCGGGGTCACCGTCATGGCCTGACCAAACATGGTGGTGAAGACCGAAACGCCATCGGTGGTCTGGTGAATCAAGCCACTACCCTCACCGGCAAAGTTGACCGCGGTGCGCTGACCGAGACCAAACTTCTGCCAGTAGTTGTAGCGGGTGGCGTATGGCACTCGCTTGCCGACCTGGATGATTCCGGTGTTGGAGGACTCGATGAGCACACCGGTAAGGGTTAGGTGCTCGGTTGGGTGCACGTGGCTGTCGCTGATGTTGTAGCCGCCGGCCACCTGGGTGGTCTGAGGCGCAATCACCTGAGTGAGCGGAGTGGCCACGCCCTGGTCGATGGCGGTGGCGGCGGTAACGGTCTTCAGCGTGGAACCCGGTTCAAAGGTGGCCTGGAATACGCGAGAACGGCGATCGGCCGCGTTAGAAGCGCTGTAGTTGTTTGGATCAACACTTGGGAACTCGGCCGCGGTTAGAACCTTGCCGGTCTTGGCCTCGATCACGATTGCGCTACCCCAGTCCGCGCGCTCACTGGTCACGTAATGTGCCATTACCTGCTGGGCGTAGTACTGCAGGTCGCTGTTGATGCTCAGCTGCAGGGTTCCGCCGTTTTTAGGCTGAGTGGTGATCTGGGTGCTGGTTGGAATCTTGATTCCGTCCACGCCGCGCTCGTAGGTCTCTTTGCCGTCCACGCCGGCCAGGCACTTGTTGGCCGAGTACTCCAGGCCCTCAAGCGGGATGCCATCCTTGCTGACAAAGCCCAGCAGGTTGCCGGCAAGGGCACCGTTTGGATAGACGCGCTTAGGCACGGTCTGGAAGAACAGCCAAGGAATGTTTAGGGCCTGCAGGTGACGATACTGGGTGCCACTCACCTGCTTGATGATGTTGGAGTAGTGCGAGGTGCCGATTAGCTTCTGGCCAACCAGCAGCGGATCCATTCGCACGATACCGGCGATTTCTTGGGTGGCCTGCTGCACCGAGATGGTGGTGTCGGCTCCGTTTACCTGACGGTTGAAGGGAGCCACCATGGTTGGGTCCACGTTTACGTCGTAGGCCAAAACGGTGGTAGCCAAAATCTTGCCGTTTGCGTCCACGATGTTGCCACGGATTGCCGGGATCACATCGCTGATTGCGCGCTTCTCGAAGGAAACCTTATTGATGGCGTTGGCGTCGATGACCTGGTACCAAACCAGACGGCCACCGAATAGCACGAAGACCACCGCGATGAGCGCGGATAGGCCCCTTAGGCGACGAGCCTCGATGGAATTACCGCCGAACATAAGCCCATCCAAACTGCCGAAAAACTAAGCCAATAATGCCGATTTGGCCACTAGTGGGTTGGTGCTGCGGGAATACCGCTTCCAGCCAAACTTACCTGCGATGAAGAAGATTTTGCGCCACCG
>JBDLVH010000073.1:0-4628 GCA_039804865.1 Actinomycetota bacterium
GGCGATAAGCAGGTTCAAGTCTTTGCCTGAAAAGCTCACTGAGATTCCTATCGCCTTTGATACTTACTATGGCCAATTAAATGTGCGCGCGGCTTGCCATTGCAACTAGCCTAAACTTCAATCGCATTCGATTCGGCGTTGAGGAGAAAATGATGCGCATCAACATGGGAGCAAACTTCCACGGTTTTGAGTTTGGCCACCAGCTGGAGGAATGGCTGCAGCAGGAGGGCCACGAGGTCATCTGGCACGGCGCCGAGTTCTACGACGTTGAGGACGACTACCCGCTGTTTGCACTCCGCGTTGGCCTCGCCGTCATCGAAGACGAAGACAACGGCGCCGACACCTGCGGCATCGTGGTTGGCGGCAGCGGCACCGGTGAAATCATCGCAGCCAACAAGGTGCAGGGCGCCCGCGCCATCCCGGCATTCAACACCGATTATGTGGCAGACGCCCGCACCCACGCCAACGCCAACGTGCTGGTGATTGGCAAAGACTTCACCTCGCTGGACGAGGCCAAGGCCATGATCAAGGTGTTCTTCGACACCAAGTTCTCACGCCTGTTGGACGACACCCGCCGCCTAATCAACACCGCCGAATACGAGGCTTCCAAGACCATCGAGGGTTGGAAGATTCACGAATGGCGCCCACAGCTCTAAGCCAGCTGGCCCAGCTCTTTAGAACTCAGCAGCAAACCCAGCCAAAGTAAAACGCCCCGAACCTAACCGTTCGGGGCGTTACTTTTTGAATTCAAAGTGCCCGGTCAACTGACCAAGACGCTAAAACCATTCGCTAGGCCAGCTTGCCCGATTCAATCTCGGCGAAGGTCTCCTGAACCCAGTCGGCAATGTAGCCGGCCACGTATGGCATGTGGTCGATGCTGATGTGCTCGGTGCCACCCTCTGGCTCGTCAAACAGGCGCAGGGTCAGCTTGCTGCTATTTACGGCCTGAGCTGCGGTCTGCTCGGCGTACTTGACGTTGATCTGGCGGTCGTTGGCACCGTGAGTGATCAGCAGCGGGCAGGTGATCTTGTCGGCAACGCCGTTTAGGTGCATACCTGCGGTGATGTGCATGAAGTCATCGATGTTGTCTACGCCCCAAACCCAGAAGACGTGCTCCCAGTAGTGCGGAACCGGGTTCTCGCCCTCGCGGTTACGACGACCAACCTGAACCTCGGCCCAGTTGTGGTTGGCACCCCAGGCCACGGCCAGCTTGATGCGCTTCTCCATGGCGGCGGTGCGAGGTGCGTAGTAACCGCCCAGGCTCCAGCCAACCACACCAATGTTGTCGCCATCGATGCCGGTCTGGTTCTCGAGCCAATCGATCATCGGGGCCACGAAAGCCTCGGTATCTACGCGGGCCTTGATGTTGCGAAGACGAAGGGCCTCGCCGGTGCCACCGTGGTCAATCATCAGGGTGCTGATGCCGCGCTTGGCAAGCATCTTTGGGAAGCCCGAGTAGTACATCATCTCCTTGGTGGAGTCCAGGCCGTTCAGCTGGATGATGACTGGGGTTGGCTTGCCATCGGCGCGCTCGGCACGGTAGAGGTAACCAGGCAGCGAGGTGTCCTGATAAGGGATCTCCACCTTCTCAATTGGCACGCCGGCAATCTCCACGTGCTTGAAGAGTAGGTCGATGCTCTTCTGGTACGCAGCGTTGCGGCCCTCCCACTTTGGGCTCTGCAGGCGCTCGGCCTGAGAGGTGTAGAGGCTGGCGCGGTAGTACTTCTCGCCGGCACTGATGAGGCGACCAGCGGCTTCGTCGTCCTGGGCACTCTTCAGCACACGGTTAGCAACTGCCTCCCACGATTCGTAGAGCAGCTCGGTGCCAAAGTCGTCGCCGCGCTGCGATGCCTCAAGAACTGGCTTGCAGGCGCGGTCAACCTCATCGATGTAGCCACCGTTGTTTAGGGTTGCCACCACCGATAGCGACCAAACGTAGTTGGTTGGGAAGTACATGTACATGTTTTGTTTCCTGGTTCTGACGCACCCGCCAAATTGGGCGGGCGTGCCTGGGTTGAAGTTTTTGGGGCGCTTAGAAAGGCTGGGCCATTGCACCCATGGTCATGCCCATGAGCTTGCCGGCTTCCTGACCAGCCTCTGGGCCACCCTTGATCTCAAGGTCAACCAGAGCCAAAGTGTTGCGTACCACCATGTCGGTGCGAGCCTTGCGACGCTCCTCGTACTCGGTGAGCAGCTGGTCTAGGTCGCCATCACGGGTCACGTAGTCTGCCAATAGGTAAGCGTCTTCGGCACACTGAGCGCCACCCTGGGCAATCAGTGGAGGGCAGGCGTGCACGGCATCGCCGGTGGCGATAACGCGACCGTTGTGCCAAGACTCGTCCACTGCCCAGAGCCACTCAATCTCGGTGAAGTTCATGAAGTCGTCATCCTTGATGTTGTCGCGGATGAAGTCGAAGTGGCCGTGGTAGCCCGAAAGCAGGCGGCGCATCTCGTCGGCGTCGCTTAGGCCGTTGTCTGGACGCTGTGGCTTGGTGAGCACAAAGGCGTAGCAGAGGTCCTTAGAGATTGGGGTGTAGCCGGCCTTGTACTCTGGGCCGCCAAAGGCCAGCCCCGAGCAGTCCATCTCTGGCTTGCGCTTGGTAACCACGCGCCAGATGCCCAGACCAGAAGACTTCTTCTCGTGGGTGATGCCAATCATCTTGCGGGCGGTGCTGTTGATGCCGTCGGCGGTGATAATCAGGTCGTAGGTTGGGTTGCTGCCGTCACTGAGGTGTGCGGTCACGTCGTTGGCGTTGTTGGTGAAGCCGGTTAGCTCGGTGCCCAGACGCACCTCAACACCCAGGTCGTGGATCATGTCAACCAGCACGGTCTGGATGTCGCTACGCAGGGCGCCCATGGTGCCAGGAAGGTCTGGGCCGCCCATCGGTGGCACTGGGTTGCGGCCAATCTGGTGGCCATCGGCGGTGAACATCTCAAGCTCGCGGAAGCCGCAGCCCTTTTCAGCCATCTTGTCGTAGGCGCCGATCAGGTCGAATACCTTTAGCGCGTTGCCCTGAAGGGTGATGCCGTGACCAACACCAAACCACTGGTGCGCCTTCTCAACCAGGGTCACCGTTACGCCGCGCTGTGCCAGCGAAACCGCTGCAACGCAACCAGTAATACCGCCGCCAACAATCAATACGTTCTTAACCGCCATTGGTTACAACCTTCGTTTTAGGGCCACATTAAAGGCACAAGTTTGACAGACAAAATATGTCTCCAAGAGTGAAGTTATTAGAGATTGGTGCAGCCGGCACACTAACTAATCAAAATGCTTACCATTTCAATCGCTCATACCGATTTGGCGGATGTGTGAAATAGCCTGATTCAACAATCAACCAATGTCGGTTTATTTTGAGGAGTGCCGCCGTGGCAAACACCGTTCGCAAGATCTCTCACCTGCGCTATGTGGCGCTGGCGATGCCCAACTTTGAAGAAGAGCGAGACTTCTTCACCAAGTACTGGGGTCTCATCCCTGTGCACTCCGAAGAGGACGTTCAGTACCTGGCGCTAACCGGTTCGCCAGAGCCATTCCAGATTCGCCTTCGCAAGGGCGAGAAGCGCCTTGACCTGGTGGGCTTCGGCTCCGACAGCCGCGAAGACGTAGACGCGCTCTACGCCGAGCTGGTTGCCAAGGGCGTTCAGATTGTGCACGGGCCTCAGGAACTCACCCAGTATTCGGGTGGCTACGGCTTCCGCTGCTTCGACTGCGATGGCCGCACCATCGAGGTTTCCACCGGCGTAACCCTGCGCGAGAGACGCAAGGTTGAAGAGCGCGAGCCACTTCCTGTGAAGCTTTCGCACTTTGTGGTCAACTCCAACAACCTAAACAAGACCGCCGAGTGGTACATCGAGCATCTTGAGTTTGCAATCAGCGACACCCTGACCCACCCGGTCATGGGCGACATGATGCACTTCCTGCGCTGCAACACCGCGCACCACTCGTTTGCCATCGCTCAGGGCCCACACCACTCGGTGCACCACATCTCGTTTGAGATGCGCGGAGTTGAAGAGTGGATGCGCGGCGCCGGCAAGATTTTGCGCTCGGGTGCCCGCATGGTTTGGGGTCCTGGCCGTCACAACGCCGGAGACAACACCTTCGCCTACTTCATCGACCCAGCCGGCAACACCGTGGAGTACACCACCGAGCTTGGCAACATCGAAGACGAAGACGCCTGGCACCCATCCAAGTTCTCCATCACCGATGTGAGCACCCAGGACCAGTGGGGTACCGCAAACCCGATGAGCGAGTTTGTGGCTCGCGAGTCTTTCAACGATGTGGACAAGGGCCTCTTCGTGGCCCCTCCTTGCTAGGCCGCTAGCCCAGCAAACCACCCGGTATCCGCCACCACTCGAGTTTGGATTTGTAAATGCAGATCGTTCGCTACCGCCACAACAAGCTGCCTCACCTAGGCCTCGTCATCCACGGTCACGTGCTGAACCTGCCTGAGGGCATGGATGCGCTCACCTTCTTGACCCTGCCAGAAGACAAGCAGAAGGTTGCCATCTTGCAGGCAGGCCGCCTGTTCAAGGCCCCGCTCGAATCGGTGGAGCTTTTGCCACCGGTTGAGCCAAAGGCCATGCGTGACTATGTGACCTTTGAGGGCCACATTGCCGGCATGAAGAAG
>JBDLVH010000074.1:0-3358 GCA_039804865.1 Actinomycetota bacterium
GCTTGGTCAGCTTTAGGCTCTCCTCAATGAGCGCAACCCGCTCTTCGAGTGAAAAGCGAGGCTCCTTGCCTGGATTGTGAACCACCAGGATGTGAAGTTCTTCAAACATCGATGCGCAGCGTGCGGCAATATCCAGGTGTCCGAAGGTGATTGGATCGAACGAACCTGGGTAGACGGCGATGGTTGACATGCCTTAAAGGTTACTTGGATTGTTTAGCCAGAAGTCGTTTCTCACGGAAACGCCAGGTACCGTATGCGCAGGCAGCATAGGCAAACGCGGGCTGGTAGTAGTGGTAGAGAAGTGCAGAACTGGATACACCCGGGCTTGATGTGGTAACCGAAGCCAACAGCAGGGTGTCACCAACCGCCAAGAGCACTCCTGCCCACTGGAGTCCAGATCTGAAGCGTTCGTTTAAATGATTGCTCGAAAGGTAGAAAGCTCCAGCCAACACGAGCAAAACCGCGTACCAAACCGGCAATCCCGAGATGAGCATCACCTGAATCAACGCGCCAATCGGGCCGCCGATGAGCCCGAAGGCAAACAGTGCTACCGGCCAAGCAACCACAGAGATTCCCAGATCAAGCGCGGTGCTACCAATGATCCGAAGGTTACTTGCCATGTCTGAACTCTATGCCATCGCCGTCTAGGACTTGGCGAGGTTTTCCTGCAGGGCGGCATCGATGCGGCTGAGGGTTTCCGCGAGCGCCTGATGCTTCTCAAGCGTGGGATCGGTGGCAAAGATGCTTGAAACCGCCACTCGCATGCGTTGGATGAGGTCTACGTCGTGCACCACGCGTAGCAGGCGCAGGCTAGACCTGCCACCGGACTGCCTATCCCCCAGCACGTCACCCTCGCGGCGAAGCTCTAGGTCTATCTGGCTGAGCTCAAAGCCATCGTTGGTGGCAGCCACCGCCTTCACGCGTTCTAGGGCCGGCGTCAGGTCTTCTGCGGTGGTTAGCAAAAGGCACAAGCCTGGATGTACGCCACGGCCAACACGACCGCGAAGTTGGTGCAGCTGGGCCACACCGAAGCGATCGGCGTCGAGGACAACCATCACCGTGGCATTTGGCACGTTCACGCCCACCTCGATGACTGTGGTGCTCACCAGTACGTCAATCTGGCCGGCACTGAACCTGGCCATCACTTCGTTCTTCTCGTCGCTGCCCATACGACCGTGCAGAACATCGATGCGCAGCCCAGCGAGCGCCGGATTGCGCTTTAGCGCCTCGGTCATACCGATAGCACTGGCGATTGGCGCCCTAACCTTGGGGGCAAGAATGTCCTCTAAGTTGACGTCCTCTTGCTCGAGGCTGCCACCTGCCTCGATGAGCTCCTCGGCTGGGTCATCCTCATCGATGCGCGGACACACCACGAAAGCCTGTCTACCGGCCGCGCACTCCTCGGCGATGCGCTGCCAGGTGCGAGCCACCAGCGTTGGGTTGGCAAACTGCACCACGTGCGATGTGATGCCTTGGCGGCCACCTGGCAACTCGGTGAGGGTACTCACGTCTAGGTCACCGAACACTGTGACAGCGAGCGTACGTGGGATTGGTGTGGCGGTCATGGTTAGCACGTGCGGGGATGTCTTGCCCTTTAGGCGCAGGGCCTCGCGCTGTTCCACACCAAAGCGGTGCTGTTCATCTATGACGGTGAGAGCTAGGTCGAAGAACTCCACCTTGTTGGCGATAAGGGCGTGGGTGCCAACCACCAGCTTGGCCTTGCCGCTGACGATGGCCAGCATGGCCCGCTTGCGCTCGGCGGTGGGCATCTGACCTGTGAGTAGGGTTAGGCCCAGTTCGGCGCTCAGCTGGGCGCCCAGCGATTGGCTCATCGAGTTGAAGTGTTGGGTGGCAAGGACCTCGGTAGGCGCTAGCACGGCCGACTGACCGTCGCTGTCGGCAACTGCCAGCATGGCCCGCAGGGCAACCAGGGTCTTACCCGAACCCACCTCACCCTGTAGCAGGCGGTTCATGGGGTGGCTCTTGGCTAGATCGGCAGCAATCTCGGTGCCGACCTCAACCTGACCCGTGGTGAGCGTAAACGGAAGGGTGGCATCGAAGCGCTCAAGGAAGCCGTTCTGGGCTGCAAGACGGGGTGCTGCAACTAAGTGAGCGTTCTCGGCCCTGCGCTTCAGCAGCGATGCCTGCAGCACAAAGGCCTCGTGGGCCCGGAGGGTATCTCTGGCCGTTTCCCAGTGTGCGTTTGTCTCCGGCTGGTGAATCTGTCGAATGGCGGTTTCCAAGGGCAGCAGGCCCTCTGCGGTGGCTATCTCAACCGGAAGCTCGTCAACCACTGGCTCGAGGGTGTCTAACACCACTCCCATGGCACGACCGATGGCCCAGGTGGTGACGCTAGAGGCTGCCGGATAGATGGGAATCGGCTTTTCGGCCCAGGCCTTCGCCTTGGAGTCGTCCAGCTCATCCTCAAACAGCTCGTACTCGGGGTGCGAAAGCTGCAGCTTGCCCTGATATGCGGTGATCTTGCCAGCAAACAGGCCGCGCACGCCTGGGCGGAGGTCTTTGAGCCGCCAAGACTGATTGAAGAAGGTGAGGGTGATCTCGCCCTCGCCATCGGTGATGCGAATCTCCAGGATGCTGCCGGTGCGGCCCTTCATACGGCGCTCGCGGGCATCCACGATGGCGGCCACCACCGTGACCGACTCCCCCAGCGGAATCTTGGAGATTGGGGTCAGCTCGCCACGGGTGTAGTAGCGCCGTGGATAGTGCTGCAGCAGATCTGCCACGGTCTTTAGACCCAGGTGACGCCCAAAGGCCTTGGCGGTGCGGTCGCCCAACACTCGGTCCAATGGGGTCAAAGGCAAAAGCATGACTCTAGTCTGCCTCAAGCCACCGTCATCATGCCGCAGCCGGAGCTATCCGACCCAGCCAGCCGGAACCAACGGGGCTGCCCAACCCAGCCAGCCGTAGCGTATCCTTGACCGGTGACCAGAATCATCGCCGGCATCGCAGGTTCACTGCGATTGGCCTCCCCAGCAAAGTCCACCCGCCCAACCTCCGATCGCGTACGCGAGAGCATCTTTGGCCGCTTGGAGTCGCTTGACCTGCTCACCAATGCAGCCGTACTAGACCTCTACGCCGGTACCGGAGCCCTTGCCCTCGAGTCTCTCAGCCGCGGCAGCACAATTGCCGTGATGGTGGAGCAGAACAAGCAAGCCGCCGCAATCTGCGAGAACAACTCTTGGGCAGTAGCCCGCGCAATCGACACCGCCGGTGGCGAGGGCGAATGGCACGTCATCAAGGACTCGGTCAAGTCTTTCTTGGCTGGCAAGGGTAAGGCACAGGCCGAAGAACAGGGCCGTGGCTTTGGTGTGGTCTTCATCGACCCTCCCTACGAGGT
>JBDLVH010000075.1:0-5006 GCA_039804865.1 Actinomycetota bacterium
GTTTTGCCTGACTCAAATACTCCCCCAGTGATTCAAGATTACTAATCAGGGTCAAATCTCCGCTTGCTATGGCGGGCAGCACATTTTCGTAGCCGCTCAGCGGCAGGACCAGCACCTTGCAACCCAGCGCCAAACCCTCAAACAGCGTGGTGCTGAAGGCACCGATTAGGAACTCGCTCTGGCTCACCAGATCGAGGAAGATTGGGTCGCGGTGGCTGAGAGCGAAGTTAGCCGGCAGGTGCAAACCGTGGTTTGCCTCTAGCTGATTTCCCAGCTCGCGGTAGTCATCCAAAGACTCGTTTGGGTGCAGGCGGTAGATCACCGAAAGCTCTGGGTGCTGGCGCGCGGTCTTCACGGCCGCGTGGAACAGCTCGGCACCGATGGCTCCCTGACTGGTGAAGAGCACCTGGCCGGGAACGATGCGATTCTCTGCGAGCGCCTTGCTTCGATACTGGGCGAATGGCAGGGTTGGCCCGGTCACGATGGTCTTGGTGCCGCGCGGCAGCTTGGTATCGGTGCCCCAGTATTCGCCCCAGGTGGCAATCTGCTGCGCCACCGAATCCACCTTGGTCCGGAGGAAACCGCCCGGGTAGGAATAAGCCGGGTGGAACTTGGAGATGAAGCCGTGCTGGATCTCGGTGACGGTGAGACCCGCCCGCTTGCCAGCCAGCACCAGCGATGGCTCGCTGTATGCATTGACGATGTAGAGCTCCTTGGCACCAAGGTTCTTGAATAGCTCGGCGAAGCCAAGCTGGTCTACCAGGGTGCGACGAACCAGATACTTGGGATACTTGCTGAACTTCTCCAGCTCCACACCAAACTCTGCCTCAAAGGCGGTGATGAGCTTGGTCCAGCGGTTCTCTGCCGGCTCGCGCGAGGTGATGCGCAGATTCTTGTTCACCTGTTCGGTGAAGCGCTCGGTGTATTGCTCGCGCAGACGACCAAGGTCCAAAACTGAGTTATCGGCATCGTAGGCTGCCTGGTCAAAATCGAAGTCGATCACCCGAACTGACTTGCCCTCGGCAGCCAGGCGGGCCAAAATCGCGTCGGAGTATGGCTCGCCGCCGGCAACACGGCGACGGAACGGAATGACCACGGCCTCCACCTTGGCCAGGGTCTCCAGATTTGGAAGTGCCGGCAGACCCTCGGGTAGTTCTGGCTTTGAGAAGTTTGGGTGCGGGTTGTCGAACAGGCCAACACCCTGAGCCAGCGCATAGAAGATTCGAGTGCGAAGCAGCGGATAGAGCTGCACGCTGGAAAAACGCGCCGAGATTGCCTTGCTCTTGCCCTCTACCTTGGTGAATCGGTTCCAGAACTCCTCGAAGCCAATAGTCATTAGTTGCCTTGCTTTTTAGTAGAACCGGTAATCTCACGCAAAACCTGGTTGTAGCCATCACCGATAACGGTGATATCGAAACGCTCAACGCTCTTGGCAATGCCCTCTGCCAGGCGCTGACGCAGCCCCGCGTCCTGCATCACGCGCTCTAGCGAGTCTGCCAATGCCTGGGCATCGCGCTGAGGCACAAGGATTCCGCTGACGCCGGTCTCAATGACCTCATCGATGCCGGGAAGCGCACTGGCCACCACGCAAATCTTGCCAGCTCCACCCTCAAGCAGAGTAACCGGAAGGCCCTCTTGGTCGCCGTTGGCTGCAGTCACCGATGGGATCACCATCACCTCGCTGTGGGCAATCGCCTCCATGACCTCGTCGCGGCCGCGCTGGCCCAAGAACTTCACCGGGAGCCCGGCGGCGCGTTCTTGCAGCTGAGGCCTAATGGGACCATCACCAATCACCTGCAGGGTTCCCGCGGAACCATCGGTGGCAAAGAAACCCTTTGGCTGCAGCAAACGCATGGCATCAAATAGATACTCGATGCCCTTCTTCTCTACCAGGCGACCAACCACAAGCAGCTGGCCCGGAACCTTGGATGCAATGCTGGCAATGGCCCCCACCGACTGAGTGTCGACTCCCATCGGCAGTAGCGAGATCTTGGCGTCTGGCTGACCCCACTCAACCAGGCGAGCCTTCATCTGTGAGTTGACTGTGGTGATGGCGGCGGCTCGACCAAACACGAAACGCTTTAGGCGCAGCAGCGCTGGGTGGTTCAGGGCGTAAATATCGCCACCGTGAGTGGTGACCAGGAGCGGAACCTTTGGTGCGGCCAGCGTTGCCAGGATGCCCTGCGGAATGACCCAGTGGGCATGAATGACATCGATGTTCTGCTGGCGCACAACGCGGCGGGTGCCCCAGAACAGCCCGTGCAGCAAGAACGGAACCTGCAGGAAGCGGCTCTTACGGGCCTTGAGGTTATCCAAAATGGCGCCGGCGGCAAGGTCTTCTGAGGCCTTGAACCAGTAGCGGAAACGCTCTACTCGCACCTGCAGCGAGCCATCGGTGGAGTAAAGAGTTTCGGTCTTGGCGGCACCCGGAACCATGGGGGTAAGCACCGTGACATCGAAGGCCTTAGCCTGTTGCAGAGCGAGGTCTAGGACAAAGGCTGGCGTGCCATCGCCGGGGGTACCCGGAAAAGTGGATGCGAGCACCAGCAACTTTGGCTTCATACGGTAATTTTAGAGCGATACCTACAGAAGGCAGTGCGGTGCGAGTTCTTATTTTGAACAGCGATTCCCCAAAGAATCGCGGCGACCGCGCCATCCTTGCCGGAAACGTCGAGTTGGTGCGCAAGGTTTACCCAGACGCCGACATCTGGAGCCTCTCTCAGTACGACCAGCGCGACGCCGAATGGTTCGGAATTAACTTCCACCGAATGTCGCCATACTCGGTAAAGCCAGCCGATTTCCTAGCCCTGCTGAGCCACGCCAAAAAGGCAGACCTCATCCTCTGGGGCGGCGGCGAGATCCTCAAGGACTACACCAACAAGCTGAGCCTCTTCTACTGGGCCATCAAGCTTTGGGCGGTTTCGCTGGCCAATCCAAATCTGGTTGGCGCGTTTCAGGGCATCGGTCCAACCAGCGCCAACATCTCCAAGCGAGTAATTTCGTTCACCGTCAGCCGTTGCCGCAGCTTCTTGGTTCGCGACCAGGAGAGCAAGACCAAGCTGGAAAACTGGGGCGTGAAGATCCCGGTAATCGCCAGCTTCGACCCTGCGGTATTCGACGTGGCCCATCCTGCGAGCGCCCAGCTAATCGCCAACTTTGCAAAAGCCCAGGGCGTTGACCCAAGCTTCCTAGACAACTTCGCCGGCTTCGGACTCCGTCGCTGGTTCCACTACAGCCACTCGGGTTGGTTGCCGGCCAAGATGCGTTTTTGGGCCCGCAAGCAAGCCGCAAACACCCCAGAACTGGACACCTACCTGGGCAACCTGGCCCAGTTGGCAGACCGAGTTATCGAGAACCACGATGTGAACCTGGTGTTCTTCCCAATGCACGTTGGCAGCGGCGAGAACGACCACGAGTTTGCCCAGCAGGTTGTAGAGCGTATGCGCCACGGCAACCGCACCACCGTGATTCAGCAGGACGACATCTCTCCGGCCAATTACCTATCCCTCATTGGCAAGGCTCGGTTCTTTGTGGCCAGTCGCCTGCACTCGGCCATCCTCGCCACAGTTGCCAACGTTCCTGCCCTTTGCCTCTACTACGTAGACAAGGGCCGCCTGTTCTTCGAGCAGGTTGGCATGCAGCGCTACAGCCGCGATATCAAGGTGATGCTGCGGCCGGGCATCGTTGATGAATTGGCCACCCTGATTGGCCAACTGGTTGCCGAGGGCGACACCGTGAAGGCTCAACAGCTGGCTGCGCTAGATACCATGCGCTCCCAGATTCGCACCGACTTCGAGTCCGGCGTCAACCGATGAAGGGTCTGCGCCGCCCCCTTCTGCGGGTGTTGCCGTTCATCTTCTATGCACTGATTGCCATCTTTGCCTTCTACTATCTAAAGAACATCAACTGGGCCGCCCTGCAATCGGTGCAGATCAACTGGTACTGGATGGCTGCGGCCACAGTTGCCTCCATCGGTGTTCGCTACTGGTTTGCCGCAATCTGGATGTTCCTGCTGCGCTCACTGGGCGCCAAGCTACACGGCCAACAAAATGAGCTGTTTTTGGTTTACGCCAAGAGTTGGCTGGGTCGCTACATTCCGGGTGGCGCCACCTGGATCTTGGGCAAGATCTACTTTGCAACCAAGTTGGGCATTAGCAAGGCCAAGCTGGGCATCTCGAGCTTCCTCGAGGGTGCGCTTCAGATCATCGTGGTGATCATCTCGGCGGCTCTGATGCTGGCGGTAGACCCACACGTGCAGAACCTTGGCCGTGGTTGGGTCTGGATTCTGCTGCTTGGCGCGGTGCTTGGTTTGGCCACGGTCTACCCGCCAATCTTCAACCGGGTCATCCGCTTTGGCTACTCCAAGGTGCGCAAGCAAGACCTAGACCACGAGCACCTGCCAAACACCCGCACAATCGGTCGAGGCATTCTGGCCTTTGCGGTCAGCTCAATCCTCAGTGGTCTCAGCTTCTACTTCGTTGCCGCTGCGGTTGACCCATCTCTGGGCTGGGATTCACTTGCCTTCATCATCGGTGCCAGCAACCTGGCAAGCGCGCTGAGCATGCTGGCCGTTTTTGCACCAGCCGGACTGGGTGTTCGCGAAGGCATTCAGCTGAGCATGCTGCTGCTGGTTATGAACCCCGAACAGGCCCTGGTGGCCACGGTTTTGATGCGCCTCTGGAGCATCGTTATGGACGCCCTGTTTGCCGCACTGGCTTGGGGCTGGCAGAAGGCTAGGCTAGAGAAATGATCTATGGTGATGAGTCCGCTCGCTTCAAGGTGACCAAGGCTGTTATTCCGGTTGCCGGCCTGGGAACCCGTTTTCTTCCTGCCACCAAGGCAATGCCCAAAGAGATGCTTCCCATTGTGGACAAGCCGGTTATTCAGTTTGTAGTTGAGGAAGCGGTAACCGCCGGCCTGCAAGACATCCTGATGATTACCGGCCGCAACAAGAACACCCTTGAGAACCACTTCGACCGCGTAGCCGAGTTGGAGTACACCCTTGA
>JBDLVH010000076.1:0-7152 GCA_039804865.1 Actinomycetota bacterium
TGAATCGAACCTCGGTGCCGCTCCAATAGGTGTCTGGATCGCTACCAGAGAGGTCTAGCTCTACTCGATACGAGTCCACGGCAATGAGTGCCGCACGCTCTTGAGCTTCGATTCGAGTGAGATTTTCGCCTGGCAATGGAGCTCCTGAGTCTTCGTGCTGTGGATTCATCAACTAGCCTAATAGGCGTAAACAGAGCAGGAAAGTTATCCAGATGCGCATTCACATCGCCACCGACCACGCCGGCCTAGAGCTCTCGCACTTCCTTATTCGCGAGCTCACCAAGCAGGGTCACGAGCTGTTTGATCACGGCCCAGCCGAATATGACGCCCTCGATGACTACCCTTCGTTCTGCATCAACGCTGGCCTTGCTGTGGTTGCCGATCAGACTGCCGGTGTCCAGGCACTCGGCATTGTTCTGGGCGGATCCGGAAACGGCGAGCAGATTGCTGCCAACAAGGTGAAGGGTGTTCGCGCCGCTCTGGTTTGGAACCAGTCCACTGCCGTGCTGGCTCGACAGCACAACGATGCCAACGTCATCGCCGTGGGCGCGCGTCAGCACAGCCAGGATGAGGTCTTGGCCCTGATCGAATCCTTCGTAGCCGAGCCGTTCAGCCAGGACGAGCGTCACGTTCGCCGCATCGGCAAAATCGCCACCTACGAGAACACTGGCGAAATCGTCCTATAACCGCTTGAGGGTAAACCATGCCTGAGGGCCATACCGTTCACCGAACGGCCAATCAGTTCAATGCGCTGTTTGCCGGCAAGCCACTGAAGATTGATTCGCCGCAGGGCCGATTCAGCGCTGGTGCATCCCAGGTAAGCGGTCGGCTGCTGAATAGAGCATTCGCGGTTGGCAAGCAACTTTTCCTAGAGTTCGATGGTGGGCTCTTTGTGCGCATTCATCTGGGAATCTATGGCAAGTGGCGCTGGTACGAGGGTGCGGCGTTGCAGCAGGCCTTATCTGAAGCTCCCATTGGTCAGGTTCGCGCCAGGTTCTATACCAGCGACGCCATGGCCGATTTGCGCGGTCCCACCGTTTGCGAAGTCATCTACGCCGAGGAAATGGCAAAGGTTAGAGACCAGTTGGGTCCAGACCCACTAAATCCAGACGAATCCGGTAGCGAAGTGCAACGATTCATCGCGCGGGTTCAACGCAGCAAGCAGCCAATTGGTATTTTGCTCATGGATCAATCGGTGATCAGCGGTGTTGGCAATGTCTACAGAGCAGAGCTGCTGTTTCGCGCTGGGGTAAACCCCTATCTGCCGGGTAGCGCACTCAGTTCAGAGCAGTTGCGATCCATTTGGAAAGATGCAGTTGGGCTGATGCGCGTGGGCGTGGCTACCGGTTTCATGATCACTCGTGAAGAGCTTTTTGAAGCGGACCCAGAAAAGGCTGAGCGAAATTTTGTTTACAAGCGCGAGGGTCAACCTTGCCGTGTTTGTAACCAAGAGGTGTCGATTGCCATCATGCAGGCCCGCAAACTCTATTGGTGTAACAACTGTCAGCGCTAGGGCGCTGAACCCTATAAAACTGCGCCAATGCTAGGCCGGAAAAGCAAAATGGCCCTCGATAAGTCGAGGGCCATTTTCTTGCTGAGCGGGTGACGGGAATCGAACCCGCACCATCAGTTTGGAAGACTGAGGCTCTACCATTGAGCTACACCCGCAAGAAAAAATCCACCAAAAAATCACTCTTTGGTGAACTTGAATCTATTCTATGGGATAGACTTGCGTAGGTTGTTTCAGAGAAAATAAAAAATCTCAGAAACATTGCTGCGGGATGTAGCGCAATTTGGTAGCGCACCTGTTTTGGGTACAGGGGGTTGCAGGTTCAAATCCTGTCATCCCGACCACATGGTCACGATTGGTTCAACCGGCCAGTCAACATTAGAAATCGGCTCGCAGAAATGCGAGCCCTTTTTTTAGGAGAACAAGTTGAAGGCAACTGTCGAGCGCATCAAGCCAACTCGCGTGAAGATTAGCTTCGAAATCACCCCTGAAGAGTTCAAGCCATCGCTTGAGCACGCTTACGAGCACATCTCCAAGGAAGTTTCGATCCCTGGTTTCCGCAAGGGTGCAAAGGTTCCTGCCAAGGTTCTAGAGGCTCGCGTTGGCAAGCCGGCAATCCTCGGCCACGCCATCAACGATGGCCTGGATGGTTTCTACCGCCAGGCGCTAGACGAGAACAAGCTGCGCCCACTGGGTCAGCCTGCCGCCAACATCACCCAGACTCCAGACGAGAACACCTTCGAGGGCAACCTTGCCTTCGACATCGAGGTTGAGGTTCGTCCAGAGTTCAAGATGCCGGAGTACAAGGGCCTAAAGGTTGTTGTAGACGAGGTAAAGGTTGCTCCAGTCGACATCGACAACGAGCTAGACAACCTCCGTGCCCGTTTCGGCACTCTAAAGACCGTAGAGCGCGCTGCTCGCAAGGGCGACTTCACCACCATCGACCTGGTTGCAACCATCGATGGCAAGCAGATCGACGCCGCTCAGAACATCTCCTACGAGATCGGTTCTGGCAAGCTAATCGACGGCATCGATGAGGCGCTAGACACCCTCACCGCTGGCGAGACCACCACCTTCAAGAGCAACCTAGCCGGTGGCGAGAAGGCTGGCTCGGAGTCAGAGATCACCGTTACTCTTACTGCTGTCAAGGAGCGCGAGCTTCCAGAGGCAAACGACGCCTTCGCACAGCTAGCCAGCGAGTTCGACACCATCATGGAACTCAAGGAAAGCCTCGAGAAGCAGCTTGCAGAGAGCAAGGTTTACGGTCAGGGCATGCAGGCTCGCGACCTAGCGCTCGAGAACCTGCTATCGATGGTTCAGATTCCGGTCTCGGAAGAACTAGTTGAGGGTGATGTAAACCGTCACCTTGAGGGCGAGGGTCGTCTAGAAGACGCCGTTCACCGCGCCGAGGTTCTAGAGCAGAGCACCAAGGGCTTCCAGTCGCAGATGCTGCTAGACGCAATCGCCGAGGCCGAAGAGGTCAAGGTTTCCGAGCAGGACCTACTGCAGTTCCTATTCGTAAGCGCTCAGCAGTACCAGATGGACCCTAACGAGTTCATCCGTATCGTTGACGAGCAGGGCCAGATCCCTGGCTACGTAGCCGAGGTTGCTCGCCGCAAGGCACTGAGCATCGTTCTTGAGAACGCTTCGGTCACCGACAAGAAGGGCAAGTCGATCGACATCACTGCCTTCATCAAGGATGGCGCCGACACCGGCGACAACCACGAGGGTCACGACCACGACTAAGCAAACACCTTCTTTTAGGTTCTAAGCAGCTTCTGAAAACGGCTCGGATTTCTATCCGGGCCGTTTTTCTTGCTTTGGGCGAACAACGCCGTGGCGCGGGGTGTCTGGCAAGTATCTTTGAACAGCAACACCACTAGGTAATAGGAGTTTTAGGCCATGGCTGAACACCAGATGGGCGCAAACGGCGTCTTCGATCGCTTGCTGAAAGACCGCATTGTCTTCCTGGGCTCTGATGTCCGCGACGACAACGCCAACGAGATCTGCGCCAAGATCTTGCTGCTGGCCGCAGAGGACCCTAACAAGGACATCTTCCTCTACATCAACTCGCCAGGTGGTTCCATCACCGCGGGCATGGCTATCTACGACACCATGCAGTTCGTTCCAAACGACATCGTCACCGTGGGCATTGGCATGTGCGCATCGATGGGCCAGTTCCTGCTTTCAAGCGGCACCAAAGGCAAGCGTTACGCCACCCCAAACACTCGCGTTTTGTTGCACCAGCCACACGGTGGCTTCGGCGGTACCGCGTCCGACATTCAAACCCAGGCCGAGCTCATCATGAGCATGAAGCGCCAGCTTGCTAGCCTCACCGCAGAGCAGACCGGAAAGACCGTAGAGCAGATTATGGCCGACGGCGACCGCGACCGCTGGTTCACCGCAGCAGAGGCCCTCGAGTACGGCTTCATCGATCACATTCAGACCAGCGCCACCGGCACCACCGGTGTTGGCGTAGCCAAGTAGGAGTAATCATGACCAACTTCCCAGGTTCCAACGTTGCCATGCCAGGCTCGCGCTACATCCTGCCAACCTTTGAGGAGCGCACCTCCTACGGTTTCAAGCGTCAGGACCCTTACAACAAGCTTTTCGAGGACCGCATTGTCTTCCTTGGTGTACAGGTAGACGACGCCAGCGCCGACGACATCATGGCTCAGCTATTGGTTCTAGAGAGCCAGGACCCAGAGCGCGACATCACCATGTACATCAACTCGCCTGGTGGTTCGTTCACTGCGATGACCGCCATCTACGACACCATGATGTACATCCGCCCTCAGATCCAGACCGTTTGCCTCGGCCAGGCAGCTTCGGCTGCAGCAGTGCTGTTGGCAGCTGGTGCCCCTGGCAAGCGCCTGGCTCTACCTAACTCGCGTGTGCTAATCCACCAGCCTTCCACCGGTGACGCCGGTCGTGGTCAGGCATCGGACATCGAGATCCAGGCCAAGGAAATCATGCGCCTGCGCGATTGGTTGGAAGAGACCCTCTCCAAGCACTCAAGCAAGTCGGTTGCCGAGGTCAACAAGGACATCGATCGCGACAAGATTCTGACTGCTCCAGAGGCGCTCGAGTACGGTCTAATCGACCAGGTTCTCAGCAGCCGAAAGAGCACCAAGTAGGGGCCGGATCGGCTACTACACCTATTTGTGACTTAGCGGTCGGGCGTTGCTCGGCCGCTTTGTCATCGGTGGCATATAAGGTAAGAGCATGACCAAATTGGGCGAATCCAGCGAGCTGCTGAAGTGTTCTTTCTGCGGAAAGAGCCAGAAGCAGGTTCGCAAGCTCATTGCTGGCCCAGGTGTCTACATTTGCGATGAGTGCATTGAACTCTGCAACGAAATCATCGAAGAAGAACTGGGCGAAGCTGCCGCCAGTGTTGAAGAGATCGAACTGCCTAAGCCAAAGGAAATCTTTGGCTTCCTAGAAGAGTTCGTTATCGGACAGTCTCAGGCCAAGCGTGCCTTAGCTGTTGCGGTTTACAACCATTACAAGCGCCTGCGTTCGCGCGGCACTCTAACGTCAGCCGGCAAAGACCACGACTCCATCGAGATTGCTAAGAGCAACATCCTCATGGTTGGTCCTACCGGTTGTGGCAAGACCTACCTGGCCCAAACCCTGGCTAAACGCCTCAACGTTCCTTTTGCGGTGGCAGATGCTACTGCACTGACCGAAGCCGGCTACGTGGGCGAGGACGTGGAAAACATCCTGCTCAAGCTGCTTCAGGCTGCCGATGGCGACGTGAAGCGTGCCGAGCAGGGCATCATCTACATCGACGAAATCGACAAGATCTCGCGCAAGGCCGAGAACCCATCCATCACCCGCGACGTTTCGGGCGAGGGTGTGCAGCAGGCTCTGCTCAAGATTCTTGAAGGCACCGTAGCCTCTGTGCCACCGCAGGGCGGTCGTAAGCACCCACAGCAGGAGTTCATCCAGCTAGACACAACTAACGTGCTGTTCATCGTGGCCGGTGCTTTTGCAGGAATCGAGGACATCGTCTCGGCTCGCGTTGGCAAAAAGGGCATCGGCTTCGGTTCCGAGATTTCTGATGCCTCGGCCACCGAGAACCTATACAGCCAGATTCAGGCCGAAGACCTTCGCAAGTTTGGTCTTATCCCAGAGTTCATCGGTCGTCTTCCGGTTATAACTTCGGTTACCGAACTAGACCGTGAAGCGCTGCTCCAGATTTTGACCAAGCCTCGAAACGCCTTGGTCAAGCAGTACCAGCGTATGTTCGAACTCGACGGCTTCGAGCTGGAGTTCGAGCTTGAGGCGCTGGAGGCAATTGCCGACCTAGCCTTGGCGCGCCAAACCGGTGCCCGCGGCCTGCGCTCAATCCTCGAAGAAATCCTTGGGCCAATCATGTTCGAGATCCCGGGCTCTGAATTCCCAGGTCAGGTGCTCATCACCAAGGACGTAGTCACCCAGGGTGCAGCCCCGCGCATGCTGCCACACAAGCAGCGTAAGTCAGCCTAAAACTCTCAGCCAGCAACTTCGGCAAAAAGTAAAGCCCCAAGCAAATCGCTTGGGGCTTTACATTTATCTAATCCTTTACTGCGCGCTTGCCTCTGCGGCAGGGGCTTCGGCTAGAACCACGTCGGTGAGCGCTACGAGCTCACCCTCCTGGTAGGCAAGGTCGGCAATCTTTCCAACGGCCTTGATGTCGCCTTCGATCAGTCGCAGGCTGGTGAGAACTGCGGCCGGGGCCTGCAGCACAGCGCTTTCAACCGGAGCCTTCATCGACACCTTGGCGTCGCTCTTGGCTTTACGGACACCGATAAGTGCCGAACTGACTAGCTCCAGAAGTCCGTGGTTGCTGGCATCCAGGCCATCGGTGAGCTCTTCAACGGTTGGCCAGGCGGCGCGGTGGATGGACTTCAACTGGCCGGCAGCGGTGTTCTGCCACCAACCCCAAACCTCATCGGTGGCGAAAGGCAGGAATGGAGCCAGCAGGCGAAGCATGGTGTGCAGCGCCTTGCGCAGCGCTAGAACAGCCGAGGCCTGCTGAGTGGCGGTAACGCCACCCTGGCCGTAGGCGCGCTCCTTGACAAGCTCTAGGTAGTCGTCGGTGAAGCCCCAGAAGAACTTCTCGGTGAGCTCAAGTGCCTTGGTGTGGTCGTATGCCTCAAAGGCTGCGGTGGCGTTGCGAACCACGTCCGCAAGCTCAAGCAGCAGCGCCTGGTCTACAGCTTCGGTCACCTGTGCAGCGGCGGTAGGAGACTCGAACGAGAGCACAAACTTGGCTGCGTTTAGCACCTTGAGCGCCAAGCGGCGTCCAATCTTCATCATGCCGGTGTCGAAGGCAGCATCGGTGCCAAGGCGGGCGCTGGCTGCCCAGTATCGAACCGCGTCGGAGCCGTGCTCAACCAGCAGGTCTGCCGGAGTGACCACGTTGCCCTTGGACTTGGACATCTTCTTGCGGTCTGGGTCGAGGATCCAGCCACTGATGGCCGCGTTCTTCCAAGGAAGCTGGCCAAACTGCTGCTCCGAGCGCAAAACGGTGGAGAACAGCCAGGTGCGGATGATGTCCTGGCCCTGAGGGCGTAGGTCGTAAGGGTAAACCAGGTCGAACAGCTCTGGGTCCTTGATCCAACCACCGGCAAGCTGCGGGGTGAGGCTGGAAGTGG
>JBDLVH010000077.1:0-10992 GCA_039804865.1 Actinomycetota bacterium
CAGTGCAAAGCGCAGCACCGACGAAGTAGCTAAGAGCATCTTCGCAAACCTCTAAAAGTTGTATGCCAATGGCGGCATGTAAAGAAAGTGATTGATCATGGCCTACGAATGGACCATCGAAACTAACCAAAACCCACTTCCGGATGCCGAGCGCGAGGCCATTTTGGCCAACCCAGTATTCGGTGCCAAATTCACCGACCACCAGGTAGTTGTTACCTGGACCAAGGAAGACGGCTGGCACGACGCCAAGGTCATTCCTTACGGCCCAATCATGATGGACCCATCCGCTGCGGTTTTGCACTACGGCCAGGAGATCTTTGAGGGCATCAAGGCTTACCGTCACGAAGATGGCAGCATCTGGACCTTCCGCCCAACTGCAAACGCCGAGCGCCTGCAGCGCAGTGCCCACCGCATGGCCCTGCCAGAGGTTCCGGTAGAGATCTTCGTTGAGAGCCTGCGCAAGCTGCTCTCGGTTGACGCCGCCTGGGTTCCGCAGCCGGTAAACGAGAAGACCCTTTACATCCGTCCGTTTGAGATTGCAGCCGAGAACTTCCTCGGTGTTCGTGCCGCTCACCGCGCCGAGTACCGCGTGATCGCATCGCCGGTTGGTCCTTACTTCACCGGTGGCGTAAAGCCGGTAAAGATCTGGATCGCGCTGGACAGCTCGCGCGCCGGCAAGCACGGCACCGGTGAGGCCAAGACCGGCGGAAACTACGCTGCCTCACTACTTGCCCAGACCGAGGGTTACGACAATGGTTGCTCGCAGGTTATGTTCCTAGACGCCGAGACCGGAACTCACATCGAGGAACTGGGCGGCATGAACCTGTTCTTCGTTTACAAGGACGGCCACGTAGCCACTCCTGCGCTGGACGGCAACATCCTGCACGGCATCACCCGCGACAGCGTAATCACCCTGATCCGTGACCGCGGGCTCAAGGTTGAAGAGCGTCTGATCACCCTCGATGAGGTTCGCGCCGGCGTAAACAGCGGAGACATCGTTGAGATGTTTGCCTGTGGCACCGCCGCGGTAATCACTCCGGTTGGCCAGCTACTTAGCCGCGAGGAGACCATCGGTGAGGCCGACCCAGCACCTGGTGCGCTAACCGTTTCGCTGCGCGAAGAGCTAACCGGCATGCAGTACGGCCGCGTTGCAGACCGTCACAATTGGTTGGTAAAGCTAGTCGACTAGTTTGTCTTGAATTGAATGCCGTGACCTAGGTCACGGCATTCGTCTTTCCGGGCTGAGTCCGGTCGCCTCTGGCCCTTCGGGAGCGCACGGCGGCAACGGTAAACTTGAGGCATTATGTCGCTTATTACCGCACCCTTCACAACCGCAACCGGCGCCGACGTCAAGGTTCGTTTTTGCCCTTCGCCAACCGGAACCCCGCACGTTGGTTTGGTGCGCACCGCGCTGTTTAACTGGGCCTACGCTCGTCACACCGGCGGTACCTTTGTGTTCCGCATCGAAGACACCGATGCCGCCCGCGACAGCGAAGAGTCTTACGAGGCAATCCTGGATGCGCTTCGTTGGTTGGGTCTCAACTGGGACGAGGGCATCGACGTGGGTGGCCCTAACGAGCCTTACCGTCAGAGCCAGCGCAGCCACATTTACCTCGATGTAATCGAGAAGCTCAAGGACAGCGGCCACATCTACGAGAGCTACCTCACCGGCGAAGAGATCGACGCCCGCAATGAGGCCGCCGGCCGCGCCAAGCAGCTTGGCTACGACAACAGCGAACGTGACCTCACCGAGGAACAGCGCGCGGCCTACCGTGCCGAGGGCCGCAGCCCGGCACTGCGTCTGCGCGTGCCAGAGCAGGACATCACCTTCACCGACCTGGTTCGTGGCGAGATCACCTTCCCGGCCGGCTCCTTCCCAGACTTCGTAGTGGTTCGCCCTAACGGCCAGCCGCTTTACACCCTGGTTAACCCGGTTGACGATGCCCTGATGGGGGTCACCCACGTGCTTCGCGGTGAGGACCTGCTTTCCAGCACCCCGCGTCAGATTGCGCTTTACAACGCAATGTACGAGGCCGGCATTACTGGCTTCATCCCGCAGTTTGGCCACCTGCCATTTGTGATGGGCGAGGGCAACAAGAAGCTTTCCAAGCGCGACCCGGAGAGCAACCTGTTCCACCACCGCGACCGTGGCTTCATCCCTGAGGGCCTGCTCAACTACCTCTCGCTGCTTGGCTGGGGTCTCAGCGAAGACCAAGACATCTTCACCATGGAAGAGCTGATTGCAGCCTTCGAGGTTTCCAACGTGAACGGCAACCCGGCGCGCTTCGACCAGAAGAAGGCCGACGCCATCAACGCGGCTCACATTCGCCTGCTCTCGGCCGACGACTTCAAGAACCGCATTGTTCCTTACCTTCAGTCTGCTGGCGTAGTTGGTCACCAATTGACCGCAGAGCAGGAGGCCGTGCTTTCGGCCGCCGCACCACTGATTCAGGAGCGCATTGTTGTGCTCTCGGAGGCCGCGCCAATGCTTGGCTTCCTGTTCAAGACCGCCGCTGAGATTGTGATCGAGGACGACGCCAAGGCCGGCCTGCCAGAGAACGCGGCTGCCATTGCCGTGGCATCGGTGGCTGCACTTGAAGACATCTCCGAGGCAGACTTCAAGACCGAGGCCATCCAGAATGCGCTTCAGACCGCGCTTATTGAGGGCCTCGAGCTGAAGCCACGCATCGCGTTTGGTCCGGTTCGCACCGCCATCAGTGGCCGCCGCATTTCGCCGCCACTGTTTGAGAGCATGGAGATTCTTGGCAAGGTGGAGAGCCTGGCCCGCCTGAATGCGTTTGCTCAGAGCGTCTAAATTCCGTAAGATAGAGAGTCGAGTCTGATGCCTTAGGGCCTCGGGCCCGGTTCATACTTTGGGGTATGGTGTAATTGGCAACACGGAGGTTTCTGGTACCTTTGTTCTTGGTTCGAGTCCAGGTACCCCAGCAAGCAAACGGTCCACGATGTGGGCCGTTTTTTGTTTAATCTTCTTTGACGGTTTTTAGAGCCGGCTTTTGCCTCAGCGCCCGCTGCTAGACATTAACCGTGTTAACAATCTTTGCCGCTGCACCCACTCCCATTCCAACCCCAAACTACAATCTCGGCCTGATGCTGCTGGAGTCCTTCATCCAGGTTTATGGGCCCATGGCCTGGTGGATCATCCCACTGTTCATCCTCTATCAGGTGGCTACCTGGCCCATTAGGGGCAGGGGGCCAATCAACCGAGTGCGCGACCAGTGGCGCGGATTTAAGCACGAGGCGCGGGCACAAGTACTTAGCAATGCAGGACACCGTTGCGAGGGTCACTTTCTGTTCACCCTTATTCGCTGCCCAAAGGATGCCACGGAGGTTGATCACGTGATTCCGTGGTCTAAGGGCGGGCCAACCATCGTCAGCAATGGGCAGGCGCTCTGCCGGTACCACAATCGCAGCAAGGGAGACAAGCTCATTCCCTGGTGGCATGTTCTTCGGCTAGAGAAAAGGCGTCAAAGCTATTTCCCACAGGGGGTTCCGGTGCGAGTGCATGCCGTGATGAACGAAGAAGAAAAGGCAGCCCGAAAGCAGTGGCTGGTGGCAAAGCAGCGAAGGGCTGGCGACAGGTTCTAGGCTGGTGGCATGAACAAGTACGCCCCCGAAGAAGTTGAGCGCTACCTAGCCGAGTCACCGGAAAAGTACCGGGAACCGCTGCGCAGAATCATGGATTTGCTTCACACCGAACTGGGCATCGAACCGGTGATCAGCTACCAGATCATCGGGTTCCCCATCGTTGGCAAATACGGAATCTACATTTCGGCGTGGAAAGACCACATGAGCTTTCACGGCGGGCACTTCCTGGAGCCACTGGCCGATGAACATCCGCAGTGGTTTACCCGCAAGGGCGCAACTCTCTGGTTTCAGGCCGAGCCGGAGCTGCCCATCGAGGCGGTGCGAGCGGTCATCGCTGCCAGGTTCGCCACCATTCCACCGGAGAAACTGCCGAAGCAGTAGTTCATTAACATTCTTGACTGGACTTGGCAGCATTGATACTTTATACGTATAACGTGTTAGGAACTTTACGATGCACAAGAAGATGACCATTACCTTGGATGAAAGCGTGTACAAGGCGTTGTACCTGCACGTAGGTAGAGGAAAAATGAGTCAGTTCATCGAGAACGCAGTCACTAAAGAACTTTCCCTTGAATCGATTGAAGATCAATACAAGTTGATGGCGGCTGACCAAGCTCGCATCGCCGAGTTTGCAGAATGGGAAGCCGGTTTAAACTCCGATGAGGTCGCCAGTTGGGAGTGGTAGTCCTACCTCGGCGCGGTGAAGTTTGGTGGGTGGATTTTGACCCCACTTTGGGTTCCGAAATTAAAAAACGAAGGCCCGCAATCGTTGTTAGCAATGACCTGGCCAACCGGTATTCCAACCTAGTTACGGTTATTCCGCTGACCAGCAACACTTCGAAAATCTACCCGGTTGAAACCCTAGTGACTGTCGATGGAAAATCCGGCAAAGCTATGGCCGACCAAATTCGCAGTATCGACAAGTCCCGCTTGGCCGGCAAACTGGCACAACTTTCGGATTCGGACTTGGAACAGGTTGAAAGAGTTTTATCTATTTCTCTGGGGCTGCCGCTCTGAGATTGATTCTAAAAACGAAAATGGCCGCCGAGATAAGCTCGGCGGCCATTTTCAAACTTCGCTAGAACTCGGCTGACTCACCAACGAGCAGGTACTGGAAGGTGCCGCCACCGGCTTCGGTGACTGCCTGCACGCGGCCATTGTTTAGCTGGTGGCCAAAGTCGCTGAGGTGAATGTTGTGGGTGGCAAAGCTCTTGGTTGGCTTCACAGCCGCTACAAAGTCCATGACCTCGCTGATCTTTAGCCAAGGCGCGCTGGTTGGGCAGGCCAAAACCTCCACCGGACGATCTGGCGTGGTGAAAGAGTCACCAGGGTAGTAGAGCTTGTCGTTGATCATCACACCGGTGTTGTGAATAAGCGGCATGCTGCGGTGGATCTCGGCGTGCATTGCACCGAAGAACTCAAGCTTGAACTCACCAATCTGGTGCAGGTCTCCGTGGAACACTGGGGTGACGTTGAAGCGCTCGCCGCCCTCGGCAGCGGCCAAGCGTGCGCACACCTCATCGGTGCCCAGAATCTTGACTCCGGGGTTGGTTGCCAGGATGCGGTCCAGCTGGGCTTCGTTGCAGTGGTCGTCGTGGGTGTGGGTGATGACAACGACATCCACATTGGCCATGTTGTCCATTGGCTCGGTGTAGACGCCAGGGTCCAAAATGAGGCGGTGTTCGTTCACAATAATTTCGAGGCAGGCGTGGCCATGTTTAACGATGCGCATGCTCCTAACCTAGTCTTGTTTGAATGGAGCAGCACATGAATTCTGGTCACGAGCACGATGAACATTCCGGCCACCACGACCACGCGGCGATGGAAATGCACACCGAGTCTCGGCCAATCGTCAATGACTGCAAGATGCACCCTTACCAGCAGTGCAGTTGCCCACCGGAACACCGCTTTGGGCACATTCCATCGGAGGCAGAATTGGCTGCCTATCTGGCTGCGAATGCTAGCGAGCTTGCTGGGCACGAGATGCACGACCACGCACACATGGAGCACTCTGGACACGCAGGCCATGAGGGTCACGCCGGCCACGACCCACGCATCTTCAAGCGCCAGTTCTGGCTGGCCCTGGTGCTCACCATCCCAACCATCGTGTTGTCACCGATGTGGATGGAGTGGTTCCACTACTCAATCTCTTTCCCGCTAGAGAACTTTGTGCCGGCACTATTCGGCACCGCACTGTTGGCCACCGGCGGCCGCCTCTTCCTTACGTCGGGTTGGCAAGAGGTAAAGAGCCGCAAGCCGGGGATGATGGCGCTCATTTCGCTGGCGCTGGTAGTGGCCTTTGGCTACAGTCTGTTCATTCTGGTGGCACAGGCGCTGCACCTGGGCTTTACCGGCATGGACTTCTGGTGGGAGCTGGCCGCACTGATCACCATCATGCTGCTGGGTCACTGGATTGAGATGTCCTCGGTGATGCGCGCGCAGAATGCGGTTGGCGAACTGGCCAAGTTGATTCCAGACGTGGTTGAGGTGCTAGACGATGGCGTGCCCATCAAGACCTCGGCCAAGACCCTCGGGGTTGGCGATCTCGTGTTGGTTCGCACCGGCTATTCCATCCCGGCCGATGGCGTGATCATCGCCGGAAACTCTCGCGTCAACGAGGCCATGCTCACCGGTGAGAGTGCCGCAGTGCACAAGGGTCCGGGCGACCAGGTATTCGGTGGAACCATCAATGCCGTGTCGGGGCGCGCTCAGGTTATCGTGACAGCACCGCTGGGCGAGGAAGAGTTCACCCTGCCGCTGGGTGCGCTGACCGTGCGCGTTACCGCAGTGGGGGAGCAGAGCGTAATCAGCAACATCATGCGCATGGTTGCCGAGGCCCAGAAGAGCAAGAGTCAGACCCAGCGACTGGCAGACAGGGCAGCCGGCTGGTTGTTCTATGCGGCGCTCGCCGTAGCCGCGGTTACCGCGTTGGTTTGGACCCTGCTGGGTCACCAGAGCCCGTCCTTCATCCTTGAGCGCGTAGTTACCGTGCTGGTCATTGCGTGCCCACACGCCCTTGGCTTGGCCATTCCGCTGGTTACCGCCACCACCACCGATAACGCTGCCCGCAACGGGGTCCTTATCCGCAATCGCATCGCCTTCGAGGCCACGCGCAATGTTGATGTGGTCTTGTTTGACAAGACCGGAACGCTAACCACCGGCGAGCGTGGCTTTGTGTCGGCCCACATCACCCGAAACGGCGGCGTGGCCAACGAGGACGAACTGATTGCCGTGGCCGCTGGAGCCGAACGCGAATCCGAGCACTCATTGGCTGGTGCCATCCTGGCCGAGGCCAAGAAGCGAGATATTGCACCGATCGACCTGAAGGACCTGATGACCATTCCGGGAATCGGTGTATCTGGTCGCTTCGAGGAATACCGAGTTTCGGTGGGTGGCCCTGCGCTGCTGACCAAAAACCGCATCGACATCGATGTGCAAGATCTCTACGCCGCCGATGCCGCCAACTCCGCTGGTTACACCGTGGTTTACGTGGTGCGCGACACCCTGCTGCTGGGCTTCATCGCGGTGGGCGATGTGATCAGGCCAACCAGCGCCGATGCGGTTTGGGAGCTGCAGCAACTGGACAAAAAGGTTGCTCTGCTAACCGGAGACGCGCACGGAGTTGCCAGGGCCGTAGCCGAGAAGCTTCACATCGATGAGACCTACGCCGAGGTGCTGCCGGCCCAGAAGGCTGAGGCCGTGGCCGCACTTCAGGCCAAGGGTCGTGTGGTTGCCATGGTTGGTGACGGCATCAACGATGCGCCCGCACTCAGCCAGGCCGACGTGGGCATCGCCATCGGTTCGGGCACCGATGTGGCCGTGGAAGCCGCCGACATCGTGCTGATCTCCTCCGACCCCGAGTCGGTTGCAAAGGCCATTCGCCTAGCCAAGCGCTCGTACGCAAAGATGTTGCAGAACCTGTGGTGGGGTGCCGGCTACAACCTGTTTGCCATTCCGCTGGCCGCTGGTGTGCTGCAGCCAATCGGCATTGTGCTTTCTCCGGCTGTCGGAGCAATCCTCATGTCACTCTCCACCGTCATCGTTGCGGCCAACGCTCAGTTGCTGCGCCGGAAGGCCTAGCCAATGGTTGAAGACGCAAAGCCAATCGGTGTATTGGTCAACCCGTCCTCGGGCAGGGGCAGGGGCAAGAAGCTTGGCGATGCCGTTTGGCAGACCCTGGCAGACGCGGGCGTGGCCACGGTTGATCTGGCCGGCGGAAGCTACGAGAAAGACCTAGCCAACGCCAAGGAAGCAGTGACGGCACACTCCATCCGTGCCCTGCTTGTGGTTGGCGGCGATGGCATGATGCACCTGGGCGTGAACGCCTGTGGCAACACCGATGTGCCGTTGGCGATTGTGCCCACCGGAACCGGCAACGATTCGGCTGCAACGCTTGGGTTGCCCATCGGTGACTCGATTGCCGCGGTGAAAGTTGCGCTGGCAAACCTAGCTAAACCGCGGGCCGTGGACATTCTGGAGTGCAGCAGCACCAAGGGAAAGTGGCTAGCCTTCGGAACCGTTTCGGCTGGCTTTGATGCCCTGGTGAACCAAAAGGCAAACCAGTTGCGATTTCCAAAGGGCCCTCCGCGCTACCAGGTGGCGCTGATCCTAGAACTGCTCAAGTTCCGCGGTATTCGCTACCAAGCCGTCATCGATGGCAAGCCGCGCACCATCGACGCCATGCTCTGTGCGGTGGCAAATGCCCCCAGATTTGGCGCCGGAATGATGATTGCCCCGCACGCCAAGGTGGATACCGGTGTGCTGGAGCTATTCATCGTGCACAAGATTTCAAGGCTTGAGTTGCTGAAGGTTTTCCCTAAGGTTTACACCGGCGGTCACGTTAGCCACCCTGCTGTGGAGTTTGTCACGGCCTCGGAATTGTCGCTGGATTGCGGAGACAGACCCATTTTTGCGGACGGTGAATACGCCGGAAACAGCCCGCTTACAGCCAAGGTAGTGCCGGGTGCTCTGCTGGTCTGTGCCCCTAGTGTGGCCTAGCAAACTCTCTCGGCTTGCTTGAGCTCCTCAAAAGTGGCATAATAGTCAGGTTGCTCAAACGGCCCCATCGTTTAGCGGCCTAGGACGCTGCCCTCTCACGGCAGTAGCAGGGGTTCAAATCCCCTTGGGGTCACGATACTCGCTCTTGGTTGACGAAAGTCCCGGGAGCGAGTTTCCTTTTAAGCCGATTTTGATGGTTTTCCACATTTTGCGGTGCAGCTCTTTGGCTTGCCTGGATGGCCTGTATTTTTTGAAATATGCCGACGATGTATGTGGATGAGTCCAAAAGACGTGGGTACATTTTGGCTGCAACTATCGTGGAAAATCACACCGCACCTTCGCTGCGCAAAGCTTTGAAGCGGGAAATTACTAGCGGGCGAAGCATTCATTTCATCGACGAAAAAGATTCTCGAAGAAAGCAACTGCTGCAGGCTTATATTCGGCTAGGTTTCAAAGTTCGCATCTTCTCCGAAGACGGGAAGCCGGATTTTGATCTCCGCAAGGTCTGCCTGATTAGAGCATTTGAGTTCGCTACTCAAAATGGAATCGAGCAAGTGGTCATAGAAACTGACGAGTCGATTCTTTTGCTAGAAAAACGATTCCTTAATCAACTTTTCAAGGAACGCGAATGGTCTGGAATTGTTGGTTACGATCACAAGGCCAAACACGAAGAACCGCTTATTTGGGTTTCGGATGCAGTTGTTTGGTGTGTGGGGCGCGGAGGGGATTGGGCAAAACTCGCCGAGCCATTGATTCTCAGAAATGCCTAGATTAAACGCAAATCGGGTCCGCCGACCATCCGGAAGGCTACCCGATTCACTTCGCCAGGCTACTGCCTGTTGCACTTCTAAGGTACTTCAAGGTAGTCGGAATTCATATGTGTCCGACTCAAATTGTTAGTAACTATTCGGCTGGTTGGCCTAGGCCTGCTCCGCTTGGAACTCATCCTTGCGGCGGGTGTGCAGCACCGAGAGCGTGAGGATGGCCACAACCGGGCCAAGCGCAATCAAAGATAATCCGCTGAACATCACGCTGGCCAAAATCACGCCACTGGTGGCGCCGCCAAAGGCGCCGCTGAAGCTCTGCAGCGAGTCTGACAGGCCCTGAACGTTGGTCTTCTCGGCGGTAGTGAGCGATGAAGCCAGCAGCGCCGAACCGGCCACAGTGGCAGCCGACCAGCCCAGACCCAGCAGCAGCAAACCGATTGACAAGCTGATGCGGTCCATGTCGCCAAAGGCGCAAAACAGCAGCGAAATAGCCAAGATGATCTGTGCAAAGACGATGGTTCGCACCGAGCCGAGGCGGTCGCTCATCCAACCGAAGATGGGGCTGAAGGCCCACATCCCGGCCACATGCAGGCTGATGGTGAAGCCAACAATCACCAGCGAGAAGCCCATGCCGCGCATGTGCACGGTGGTCATGCTCATCACGGCCACCATCACCATGTGACTAAGGGCAATGGTTAGCACCGCGTAGCGAGCCTTGGCATTCACCCGAAGGATGCCAAGGGCGGCGCGGAACGAAGCCTTTGGGCGCAGGCCGGTCTTGTTTGGGTCCAGCTGACGAGCGGTTAACAGCGGGTCTGGTCGCAGGCCAATGAAGAAGGCAATCGCACCCGACGCTTGAGCGGTCATGGTGATCAAGAATGGACCGGTTAGGTGCGGCATGTGCAACCAGGCACCGATGCTGGCTCCCGGTTCGAGCAGATTTGGCCCAATCACGGCACCGATTGTGGTGGCCCAGACCACCAGCGATAGGTCGCGTCCGGCACTGCGCACAGCCGGTAGGTCGGTGGCCGTGAAGCGCGCCTGCAGGCTAATTGCGCTGGAGGCACCGATGAGCAGGAAGGCCAGGACCAGCAGCGGGAACGAGTGAGCATACCCAGCGGTGATTGCCGTGGCCGAACCCAAAATGGCAACGCCACCACCGGTGACCAGTGCGACCCGGCGCCCGCGTGCAGCAGCCAGCCGAGCCAGCGGGAATGCGATGAATGCGGTGCCCAGGGTGGAGAAGGTAGCTGCGGCTCCGGCCCACGCCTCGGTGCCTGAAAGTTCGGCTGCCAACAGGGCGCCAATCGAGAAGGTTGCACCAACTCCGAAGCCCGCCAACATCTGTCCGGCCATAAGGGTGCGAAGCACACGTCGTTGCAGTTTTTCAAGGTTCAATGTGCTCATCCTTTGAGCCTATTGGGGAAGGGTAAACAGACCAAAACGGTTAGAATTGCAGTTCAGGCAAACAGAGGTGTTTTTATGACTAACAAGCCGCTTACGCTGGCCGAAAAAGTTTGGAACGATCACGTGGTGGTCAAGGGCGAAAATGGCGCCCCAGATCTCATCTACATCGACCTCCACCTTGTACACGAGGTAACCAGCCCGCAGGCTTTTGATG
>JBDLVH010000078.1:0-10206 GCA_039804865.1 Actinomycetota bacterium
AGCTAGACAAGCTAACCGCTGTTTTGCTTCGTCGTCCAAAGCGTGTTGAAGTACCAGTCACTTGTGAAGTTCAGCTTGTGGTTGAGTACTACGCAGCTCGCTAGTAGTTTCTAACTAACGATTAGTTAGGAGTTCGGATGAGCGGCGGAGAAATCGCAGGTATCATCGCGGCAAGTGGCTTTGTGCTTCTGGTTCTGTTTGTGGGTGTTCCACTTATCAAACTGGGCCGTGTGCTGGATGAGACTCGCATTTCGCTGCGCAACATCAGCGAAGAGGTTACTCCGCTGCTCTCCGAACTTACTGAAACAGTCGAATCCACCAACAAGCAGTTGGTGAAGGTAGACGCAATCACTCAAAACGTTTCTGAGGTCACCGGCAACGTCAGTGCCCTGGTTGCACTCTTTACATCAACCCTGGGTTCGCCACTGGTTAAAATTGCCGGTGTAGCGTCGGGGCTACGCTCCTTTCTCAAGAGCAAGAATTAGGTGACCCAATGAAGAAGCTTCTCTGGTTTATTGCAGGCATTAGCCTCGGTCTGGCTGCCGCAAAGCAGCTTTCAGAAAACCCAAAGGCACAGGGTTTGGCAAACGACGTAGCTCGTCGTGCCAAGGACTTCGGTGCAGCGGTTAGCGAAGGCTACCGCGAGCGTGAGGCCGAGCTGGCCGCCGCCAAGGCAACCGAAGCCAAGTAACCCTTTCCCAAAAACAATCCCAAATAGGATCTCGCTAAGTGCAAACCGCTGAAATTCGCCAGCGCTGGCTCGACTTTTTCGAGCGCAATGGCCACACTGTTGTACCTTCCGCCTCACTGATTAGCGAAGATCCATCGCTGCTTTTCACGGTTGCCGGAATGGTTCCGTTCATTCCATACATGACCGGACTTGTGCCAGCGCCTTACAACCGCGCCACCAGCGTGCAGAAGTGTATCCGCACCCTAGACATCGAAGAAGTGGGTAAGACCACCCGTCACGGCACCTTCTTCCAGATGAATGGCAACTTCTCATTTGGCGATTACTTCAAGCGTGACGCCATCAAGTTTGCCTGGGAGTTCCTAACCGGCAGCCGCGAATCCGGTTGCTTGGGCATCGACCCACAGTTGCTGTGGGTAACCGTTTTCGAAAACGACGACGAAGCCATCGAGATCTGGCGCGAAGAAGCCAACATTCCGATGGAGCGCATTCAGCGCCGTGGAATGGCAGACAACTACTGGTCTACCGGCCAGCCTGGCCCTGCCGGACCTTGCTCCGAGATTTACTACGACCGTGGCCCAGCCTATGGTCGCGAGGGTGGCCCCGAGGCCGACGAAGACCGCTACATCGAGATCTGGAACCTAGTGTTCATGCAGTTCGAGCGTGGTCAGGGCACCGGCAAGGATAACTTCGAGATCCTTGGTGAACTTCCTAAGAAGAACATCGATACCGGTATGGGCCTCGAGCGCGTTGCGTTCCTGCTTCAGGGTGTAGAAAACCTCTACGAGATCGACCAGGTTCGCCCGGTTCTAGACGCCGCCGCAGAGCTGGCCAAGAAGACCTACGGCGCCAAGGTTGAGGACGATGTTCGTCTTCGCGTTGTAGCCGACCACGTTCGTTCGGCACTGATGCTAATCGGTGACGGCGTTACCCCTGGCAACGACGGCCGCGGTTACGTGCTGCGCCGCCTGCTGCGCCGCGTGGTTCGCGCCATGCGCCTCATGGGTGTTGAAGAGACCACCTTCACCAAGCTATTCACCGTCTCCAAAGACGCCATGATGTCGGCTTACCCAGAGCTTCACACCGATTTCACTCGCATCCTAAAGACCGCGGTGGCCGAGGAAGAAACCTTCCTGCGTACCCTAACCGCCGGAACCGTGTTCCTCGAAGAGGCAATCGCATCGGTGAAGAGTGCTGGCCAGAAGCAGCTAAAGGGCGATGCCGCCTTCTTGCTGCACGACACCTATGGCTTCCCAATCGACCTAACCCTCGAGATGGCCGAAGAACACGGTCTCAGCGTAGACCGCGACGGCTTCAAGGCTCTGATGGCCGAGCAGCGCGACCGTGCCAAGGCCGATGCCCGCGCCAAGAAGGGTGGAGCCGACCTGTCGGTTTACTCTGAGTTCCGCGCCAAGGGTGTAACCAAGTTCACCGGCTACGAAGAGCTAGTAACCGACGCCAAGATTCTTGGTGTCATTGCCGAAGGAGCAAGCGCTAACCGCGTTGGCGAAGGCGAAATCGCGGAGATTCTGCTTGACGCAACCTCGTTCTACGCCGAGTCTGGTGGTCAGGATTCCGACGCCGGAATCATCACCGGAGACGGCTTCGAACTTGAGGTCCTAGATGTTCAGAAGCCTGTAAAGGGTCTGATTTCTCACAAGGTTTTGGTTCGTAAGGGTGAGGTTGCCGTTGGCGCCAAGGCCGTTACCTCGGTGGATGCCGACTGGCGCTTGGGTGCCCGTCAGGCTCACTCGGGAACCCACGTTGTTCACGCCGCACTTCGTCAGGTACTTGGTCCAAGCGCACTGCAGAGCGGTTCGTACAACAAGCCAGGCTACCTACGCCTCGACTTCTCGTGGGCTCAGGCACTTTCTGCCGAGACCCGCAGCGAGATCGAAGAGGTCACCAACCTCGCCATCCGCCAAGACCTCAAGGTAACCGCTGCGCACATGAGCCTGCCTGAGGCCAAGCAGTGGGGTGCAGTTGCACTATTCGGTGAAACCTACGACGAGAGCGTTCGCGTCATCGAGATCGGTGGCCCATGGTCTCGCGAACTCTGTGGTGGAACCCACGTTTCGGCTTCATCGCAGATTGGCCTAATCTCGCTCATCAACGAGTCTTCGGTTGGCAGCGGTTCGCGCCGCCTAGAGGCACTGGTTGGCATCGAGGCATTCCGTGCCCTCGCTGCCGAGCGCGCCCTGGTTTCGCGCCTGTACGACCTGGTTAAGGCTCCTAAGGATGGTCTAGAGGACCGCATCATGCAGACCCTCGAAGACCTCAAGGCAGCTCAGCGCAAGTTGGCTCAGTTCCAGCAGGCAGAGCTTGCCGCCAAGGTTCCTGCCATGGTGGCAGCTGCAACTTCGGTTGGTGCGCACAAGCTGGTTGCCGAGAACCTCGGTGTTGTTGAGAGCGTGGATGACCTGCGTTCGCTGGCAACTCAGGTTCGCGATCGCTTCGCCGATGAATCGGGTGTGGCCGCAATCTTCGGTGTTATCGCCGACAAACCAATGGTTGTTATCGCCACCAGCAAGGCCGCACAGGCCGCCGGCGTAAAGGCCGGTGCCCTCGTCAAGGTGGCGTCGACCGTACTCGGCGGTGGCGGTGGCGGCAAGGACGACATCGCTCAGGGTGGTGGCCAGGATGCCAGCAAGGTTTCCGAGGCAATCGCAGCTGTAAAGGCCGCCCTTTAGGCTTCAGATGCGTACCGGTCGTCGGCTAGCGGTTGACGTGGGCAAAGCCCGCGTTGGCCTGGCAATCAGCGACCAAGACGGCATTCTTGCCAGCCCATTCGAGACGGTTGCTCGTCGCGCCACGCTTGAGGAAACCGCCGCGGCAGTTGCCTTGGCCGTGGACGACTACTTCTTCGTTGAGGCCTACATTGGCCTGCCGCTTTCACTCAGCGGCAATGAAACCGCATCTACCGCAGACGCACTGGCCCTAGCCTTTGCAATCAGCGATGTGCTGGACTGCGAGGTTCGCCTGGTAGACGAGCGCCTCACCACGGTTAGCGCCACCGCCAACCTACGTCTGGCTGGCAAAACGGCCAAGAATTCGCGCTCCATCATCGACCAAGAAGCCGCGGCGATAATCTTGGAGCAGGCTCTGGCAGGGGAGAAATCCACTGGAAACCAGCCCGGCCGGCCGCTCACCGACTTCACCAAGCCAGAATCGAACTCAGATGTCTAATCAGCTACCGGCTCGCAACTATCGTCGCCGTCGCACCCTGGTGGTAGTGGCCATTCTGCTCATCGTTGGCCTAATCGCCGGCTACAGCAACCGCGCCCAGCTGCGCTCAATCTACGACGGCATCTTGGCGCGCGACTACACCGGCAGCGGCTCCGGCAGCGTGACCCTGGTGATTACATCGGGGGAGAGCGGTGTTGGCGTTGCCGCCGATCTGCAGAAGCTTGGCGTGGTCAAGAACTCCGACGTCACCTACCGCCTCATCGTTTCCCGCGGCACCGTGTTCTATCCGGGAACCTACCAGCTGCACAAGCAGATGAGCTCGGCTGCGGCCCTAGACCTCATTGCTAACCCAAGCGCGCTGGTTGTCTCCAAGATCACCATCAAGGAGGGCCTGCGCATCGATGTGGTGCTGCAGCAGCTAGCCACCGCCACCGGAAAGCCACTGGCAGACTTCACCACCGCCGCCAAGGATTTGGCTGCTATCGGTGTACCAACCAGCGAGCCAAGCGCCGAGGGCTACCTGTTCCCGGCAACCTACAGCTTCGACCCAGGCCTAAGCGCCACCCAGATTTTGAAGCAGATGGTTGACCGGATGTACGTCGAGCTCAACAAGTATGGCGTGTCCAAGGCAGACCAGCACCGCGTGCTTACACTTGCCTCAATCATCCAGAAGGAAGCCCGCCAAACCGGAGACTTCTACAAGGTTTCCCGGGTCTTCACAAACCGCCTGGCCATCAACATGCCACTGCAGTCTGACGCCACGGTTTCCTACGGTTCGGGCGGTCACACCGTGACCACCACCGACGCCGAGCGTGCCGCCAAAAACGGCTACAACACCTACGCCAAGACCGGCCTGCCAATCGGCCCAATCAGTGGACCGGGTTCGCTGGCCATCGATGCGGCCCTGCACCCGGTTGCCGGCCCATGGCTCTATTTCTGCGCAATCAATCTACAAACCGGTGAGACGGTATTCAGTACGACTGCGGCCCAGCACGCCGCCGCTGTGCTGAAATTCCAGGCCTGGATCCGGGCCAATCCGGGATGGAATGGAAACTAACTTTGAATAAGAAACTGGCCGTACTCGGCTCTCCAATCGCGCACTCCAAGTCGCCTCTCATCCACGCCGCCGCTTACCGCGTACTGGGCTTGGACTGGGACTACGACAAGATCGAGGTTCGCAAGGGTGGTCTTCGTCCATTCATCGAGGCTTTAGACGCCGACTGGCAGGGCCTCAGCTGCACGATGCCGCTGAAGGAAGAGGCAGCCAAGTTTGCCGAAACCCTAGACCGCGCCGCCGAGGTTACCAAGGCCGTAAATACCCTGGTTCGCACCGAGACCGGTTGGGCTGGATTCAACACCGATGTCTTTGGCATCGTGCAGGCCATCCATCAGGCCAACCTGGGCGAGCTAAAGACCATCCTGGTTATTGGTTCGGGAGCAACCGCCACCAGCGCTGTTGCAGCTATCAAACAGCTTTCACCAAACGCCAAGGTGCTGGTTCAGGCTCGCAACAAGGTGACCCGCACCGAACTGGTTGACTTTGCCAAGGGCCTGGGTCTCAAGGCCAAAGCCACCGGCAGCCTAAAGCGTGCCGCCAACAAGGCAGACCTCACTATCGCAACTCTTCCAGGTGGTGCGCTCAACGATGTGGCCACCGAACTGGGTAAGTCTGGTGGTTTCCGCCCACGTGGCGCCATCTTCGATGTTGCCTACCAGCCTTGGCCAAGTAGCATCGCCAGCGTGTGGCATAGCAAGAACCTGCCAATCATCAGCGGCCTAGAAATGCTGCTCTGGCAGGCCGTTGCGCAGATCCGCATCTTCACCGCGGGCGATCCATCGTTGCCACTGGCCAACGAAGAGGCCGTAGTCGCGGCTATGCGCCACTCTCTTGACTAGAATTAGCCCATGCTACGTTGGATCACTGCCGGAGAATCGCACGGCCCAGAACTTGTTGCCGTACTAGAGGGACTACCTGCCGGCGTTCCACTAACCACCTCGGATGTCGAAGACTCCCTGGCTCGTCGCCGCCTTGGCTACGGCCGCGGTGCTCGCATGAAGTTTGAGAAGGACGAGGTCACCCTTTCCGGTGGTGTTCGTCACGGCCTAACTCAGGGTGGCCCAGTTGCCATCTGTGTTGCCAACACCGAATGGCCAAAGTGGCAAGATGTGATGAGCGCCGACCCAGTGGACCCAAGCGTCCTCGAGGGTGCTCGCGCCGCAGCCCTGACCCGCCCGCGCCCAGGCCACGCCGACTTCACCGGCATGCAGAAGTACGGCTTCCTAGATTCCCGTCCGGTTCTAGAGCGCGCCAGCGCCCGTGAGACCGCGGCCCGCGTTGCCCTTGGCCGCGTTGCCTCCAACTTCCTAAACGAGCTGGGCATCCAGCTGGTTACCCACACCGTTGGCATTGGCCCAATCGAATCGCCTCGCGATGGCGCGCTGCCACTTCCAAGTGACGTGGCCGCATTGGACGAAGACCCGATGCGCTGCTTCGACCCTGAGGTCTCCAAGGCAATGGTTGCCGAGGTAGACGCCTGCCACGCCGACGGCGACACCCTCGGTGGCGTTGTGGAGACCCTGGTTTACAACCTTCCTCCTGGCCTGGGCACCTACGTGCACTGGGACCGCCGCCTAGACGCTCAGCTTGCCGCTGCCCTCATGGGTATCCAAGCAATCAAGGGTGTTGAAGTGGGCGACGGCTTTGAAGCCGCTCGCCGCCGTGGCTCGGTAGCCCACGATGAAATCGAACGCGACGCCAGCGGCATTGTTCGCCGCCTTACCGATCGTGCCGGTGGCATCGAGGGTGGCATGTCTAACGGCGAAGTTCTTCGAGTTCGCGCCGCCATGAAGCCAATCTCGACCATTCCTCGCGCACTGTCCACCATCGATGTTGCAACCGGCGAGCCTGCCAAGGCCCACCACCAGCGCAGCGACGTTTGTGCCGTGCCAGCTGCCGGTGTGGTTGCCGAGGCCATGGTTGCCCTGGTCATCGCCAACTCGGTGCTAGAGAAGTTCGGTGGCGACTCGCTAAACGAGACCAAGCGCAACCTGCAGTCTTACCTGGCCAACATCCCAGCGGTTCTCGCCTCCTTCGACGCCTAAGCCATGGATCAGGTCACCGATTCCACGGTTGTGGTGCTCATCGGCCCAATGGGCGTGGGCAAGACCACCGTTGGTAAGAAGCTGGCCAAGACGCTAAAGCGTCCATTCATCGACACCGATGCGGTTATCGTTGCCGAACACGGTGAGATTGCCGACATCTTTGCCAGCAGTGGCGAGGCAACCTTCCGCAGGTACGAGGAAGAGGCGATGGCGGAGGCCATCTCCAAGCCAGCCGTTGTAGCAACCGGCGGGGGAGCAGTGCTCTCGGAGCTCACTCGCGAACGCCTCAAGAACGTCACTGTCATCTACCTCAGCACCGATGGACGCCACATCAAGAGCCGCATCGTTGGCGCCAAGCGTCCGCTGCTGGCCAATGGCTTCGATGACTGGACTCGCATCTACGAAGAGCGCAAGCCAATCTACGAGCAGATCGCAGACATCACAATCAACACCTCTGGCCAAGCACTCAGCACCACGGTCAACGAAATCAAAGAAAAGTTGGGTCTCAAATGAGCGACCACATCACTCGCATTCCGGTTGCCGGCGATTCGCCCTACGAGGTTCTGGTTGGCCGCGCCCTGCTGGACGAGATCCCGGCTGCACTTGGCGAGAAGGTTGCCAAGGTCCTAGTTATCCACCCGGAGGCTCTCAGCGTTAGCGCCGAGGCCCTGCGCGAGTCTCTGATTGCCAAGGGCTACGAGGTTATTCTCACCGGTGTGCCAAACGGCGAAGAGGCCAAGCGCGTTGAGGTTGCTGCCTTCTGCTGGGGCATCCTGGGCAAGGCAGACTTCACCCGCACCGATGCCGTAATCGGCTTTGGTGGCGGCTCCACCACCGACCTAGCCGGTTGGGTAGCGGCCACCTGGCTGCGCGGCGTCAAGCTCATCCAGGTGCCAACCACCCTGCTAGCCATGGTGGACGCATCGGTGGGCGGCAAGACCGGCATCAACACCGCCGAGGGCAAGAACCTGGTTGGTTCGTTCTATGCACCGAGCGCCGTCATCTGCGACCTAGAGACCCTGGCCACCCTGCCGCGCAACGAAATTTTGGCCGGCTTCGGTGAGGTTGCCAAGTGCGGTTTCATCCAGGACGAGCGCATCCTCGAGATCATCGAGGCTGACGTTGCCGTTGCCACCGACCCAACCTCGCCCGAATTCCGCGAGCTCATCGAGCGTTCGATTGCCCTCAAGGCAAGAGTGGTGGGCGAGGACTTCAAGGAATCTGGCATGCGCGAGATTCTCAACTACGGCCACACCCTGGGCCACGCCATCGAGCACGCCGAGCGCTACAAGTGGCGTCACGGCGCCGCCATCTCCATTGGAATGGTCTTTGTGGCCGAGCTGGCCCGTCTAAACGGCCGTCTCAGCGATGCCGATGTTGAGCGTCACCGCAAGGTGCTTAGCTCTCTTGGCCTGCCAATTACCTACAAGGCCGACAAGTGGGAGCAGCTGCTTTCCACCATGCAGCGCGACAAGAAGAGCCGCGCCGGACAGCTGCGCTTCGTGGTGCTAGATGCCATCGGCAAGCCAACCATCATGACCGCGCCAACCAACGAAATGCTCTTCACCTGCTACCAAGAGATTTGCGAGTAACCTAAAACCATGTCTCTCGTCTACGTTCTCAACGGCCCTAACCTGGGTCGCCTTGGCTCACGCGAACCGGATATCTACGGTTCCACCGATTACGCCGGTTTGGTGGCCAAGGTCACCGAGCACGCCGCCGCAAACGGCCTAACCGCCGATGTGCGCCAGACCGACAGCGAAGCCGAGCTGATCGGTTGGCTGCACGAGGCAGTAGACCAGGGCGCAGACGTAGTTCTCAACCCGGCCGCCTTCACCCACTACAGCTACGCCGTTCGCGACGCAGCCGTGATGGTGCCTAAGGCCGGCAAGAAGCTCATCGAGGTGCACCTCAGCAACCCGCACACTCGCGAGGAATTCCGCCACAAGAGCGTGATTTCGGGCATCGCCAGCGGCGTCATCGCCGGCTTCGGTGTGGACAGTTACCTACTCGCCATTTCCCAGTTGGCCAAGTAAACTAGTAACTAAGTTTTTCGGCGACTCACGCCGGCTTTTTTATGCCCTGCACGCCAATGCAGCGCAGAGTTCAATCAATGAAATGAGTGATCCACAATGGCAACTTCGAACGACCTAAAGAACGGCATGGTTCTAAACATCGATGGCCAGCTCTGGGCTGTAGTTGAGTTCCAGCACGTAAAGCCAGGTAAGGGCCCAGCTTTCGTTCGCACCAAGCTAAAGAACGTACTCAGCGGCAAGGTTGTAGACAAGACCTTCAACGCTGGCGTAAAGGTTGAGGTTGCCAACGTAGACAAGCGCGAAATGCAGTTCCTTTACAACGATGGCGATGGCTTCGTATTCATGGACCTCGACAACTACGACCAGATCACCATCAACGCAGCCACCGTTGGCGACGCAGCAGACTTCATGCTGGAGAACCAGAACGCTGTTGTGGCTCTAAACGAAGGCAACCCACTCTACGTAGAGCTTCCTGCTTCGGTTGTTCTTGAGATCACCTTCACCGAGCCAGGCCTTCAGGGCGACCGCTCGTCGGGTGGCACCAAGCCTGCAACCCTAGAGACCGGACGCAGCATCCAGGTTCCTCTGTTCGTTGAGCAGGGCACCAAGGTCAAGGTAGACACCCGCACCGGTGACTACCTCGGTCGTATCTAAGTCCGTTGAGCGCCCGCACCAAGGCTCGTAAGCGAGCCGTAGACGCAATTTTCGCCTCAGACCTGCGCAAGGTTGATCCCGCGCAGCTGTTGGAAGCAACCGCTGGCACCATGACCGATCGCCAGAACCAGGCCGAGATCTTTGGCTACGCCCGTCAGATTGTTGACGGGGTAGTGGAGTACCACGAAGAGATCGACGACATGTTGGAGACCTACTCCAACGACTGGGCCATCGATCGCATGCCTGTGCTTGACCGCGCGATTCTTCGCGTGGCCATGTGGGAGATTTTGCACAACCCTGACGTGCCAGATGGCGTTGCCATCAATGAGGCAGTGGAGCTTGCCAAGGAGTACTCAACCGATGACTCCGGCAACTTCATCAACGGGTTGCTAAGCAAGATTGCCTCCACCCGCGAAGCCAAGTAAAAACGCTTTGTGAAACCGCCGGTTCCTTCGTTGGAGCCGGCGGTTTTTCGCTAGAATAGAGCAAACAAATCCTTTAACTTTCGTCCTGCGAGGCGAAGAAGGAGCGAGCGTGAGC
>JBDLVH010000079.1:0-9414 GCA_039804865.1 Actinomycetota bacterium
GCGAGTGGCCCAAATGCCAACCCAGCAAAAAGCAGTCCAAGCAATAGTGTTACCCAAGCGCCGCGACGCCCGGCAATAAATTTAATGACGCTGTTCACGCGAGTCCCCTTTGATTCTTCTAACAAGCAATCTACCGTTTGAAACCTTTAGGGGTGCGGGCGTTATTCCCGAGCCATCAATCGTTGGCGTATCAGGTGCCGTCGAATAAAACTAATGCTTTCGCTTTACCTCAGCCCTTGCCTTTTCGGCATATCGATGAACGTGGGGCAAGTGGCTTGCCACGTGGGCTACCGATGCAGCCTGACCGCAGGCCCGAGCGGCATATCTTGCCGCTAGATTGTCCGTGTTTCGGGCAGCCTCATGGGCATCGAAAGCCGCCCGCCTGACTTCCGATACCGACATCTCGCCGTTCGTCCAAGCGGCCAAGGCTTGCAGCGCCTTCTGGGGCCTATCTTCACCTGGAACAAACTTTTCGAAAATGGGCAAAACCTCGTTGGCAGCAGCCAACGCCTCTTCTGCGGCAAGCAGATGCTCGGGAGTGGGTGCCATTACACCATCCTAGGTAGGACTCGTTTGTTTCAAGTCGCGCAGCTTCGCACGCTCCCAAATTCGCTTACTTGAAGTCGCGCAGCTTCGCCGGCTCCGAAAACGGCATGCCCCCATACGTCGCGCAGCTTCGCGCGCTCCGAAACTCGCTTGTTTCAAGTCGCCGAGCTTCGCCGGCTCCGAAAACGGCATAGCTTGCCGTTTTCCTAGTTAGGTCTTCTTCGAATCCCACACACCAAAAACCACCTAAATAAAAAAGAGACCACCCGAAGGTGGTCTCTTTTTTATTTAGTGGCTAGTGAGGGATTCGAACCCCCGAAGGCTGAGCCGGCTGATTTACAGTCAGATCCCTTTGGCCGCTTGGGTAACTAGCCGTTTCGTTGCTAGGCAACCCTACAACAATACCCGATAACCACGATGTTAGAAAATCGAGATGTTCGAAGGCCTATTTTTCGTTGAACTGAAACCTGTAAGCCGTTACATTTGTAAGACCTTTACATTTTTTCCATTTCGTTTACAGAGGCAAAGAGCACATCATGGTTGGCATTGAAGAAGTAGCCGAGCTGGCGGGAGTATCCACCGCAACGGTCTCGCGCGCCCTAAACGGCAAGGATCACGTCTCCCCGCGCGCCAAGGAGCGCGTACTCAAGGCCGCCAGTGAACTGGGATATGTTGCCTCATCAAGCGCTTACACTCTTGCAACCGGCCGCAACCGCAACATCGGTGTTGTGGTGCCTCTAATCAGCCGCTGGTTCTTCAGCACCATGCTGGAAGCAATTGAAAATGTTTTCATCGAGCGCGGTTACGACCTCACGCTTTACAACCTCAGCGGTGGCGGTCAGCGTCACCAGCGAGTATTCAACGACTTTTTGCTGCGCAAGCGCGTAGACGGCGTTCTCACCATTGCGGTTTCGCTCACCGACCAAGAACTTGAGAAGCTCAACCAGACCAAAAAGCCATTTATCGGCATTGGTGGCGCAATCCACGGGGCGCGCTACATCCTCATCGATGACTTTGCCGCCGGCAAGCTGGCCACAGAACACCTAATCAGCCTCGGCCACACCCGCATCGGGCACATCGGTGGTAACCAGGCCGCCGAAATGGAGTTTGCCCAGCCAAACAAGCGTCACATGGGTTACGTCGCCGCCCTTGAGGAAGCGGGCATCGAGGTTCGCGAATCACTATTCTTGGCCAGCGACCTAACCACCCCAGCGGCGTATCACGCCACTAAGCAGATGCTTGGAAACCCACGCGAGGCACCAACCGCCATTTTCTGTGCCAGCGATGAGATGGGCTTTGGTGCCATCATGGCCGCCAAGGACCTTGGCCTTCGTGTGCCAGAAGACGTCAGCATCGTGGGCATTGATAACCACGACATGAGCGAGTTCTATGGCCTAACCACCGTGAACCAAGAGGTTCGCGCCCAAGGAATTTCGGCGGCTATGAAGTTGCTGAACCTGCTTGAAAACCCAACCGAAGGTGCAGCCGTAAACGTTGAGGAAGAGACCGTTTGGCCTACTTCTTTGATGATTCGCTCCTCCACCGCCAAGCGCACCACCGAGTCTAGATAGAGTTAAACCATGGCTGATGCATCATTCGATATCGTTTCCAAAGTAGACAAGCAAGAGGCGGCAAACGCCCTTACCCAGGCCGAAAAGGAGATCGAACAGCGCTACGACTTTAAGGGCGTAGGCGCTTCGATTGAATGGTCTGGCGAGAAGGTACTCATGAAGGCCGCCAGCGAAGACCGCGTAAACGCAGTTCTCGATGTCTTCCAGAGCAAGCTGGTAAAGCGCGGAATCTCGCTGAAGAGCCTAGACGCCGGTAAGCCATTTGCTAGCGGCAAGGAGTACCGCATCGAGGCCAGCCTAAAGCAGGGCATCGAGCAGGACCAGGCCAAGAAGATCTCGAAGATCATTCGCGAAGAAGGCCCAAAGAGCGTCAAGTCCAACATTCAGGGCGATGAGCTTCGCTGCGTAAGCAAGAGCCGCGATGACCTACAAGAGGTTATGGCGCTGCTTCGAAGCAGCAACCTCGACATCGACGTTCAGTTCGTCAACTTCCGCTAGTCGCGGCAAAATTCTGAATAGGGTCTAGCGACCCTCTAGTTCGCGTTCGTCGATAACGGCGATTGGCGAAGTAATTGGGAATGCCTCAACCCGTTCATCGCCGGCAGCCTCAGCCGCCTGCTGACCGGCAGCCTGCAAAGCTTTGTTGCGACGGTTGACGTAGCCCGAAATCACTGCCGCACCGATGAATCCAAGTATGGACATCACAAACACAAACGGCACACCGATGCCCTGTGCAACTGCGCCCATCAGGATCTTAATCACCAAAATAATCAGCGTGTTTACCAGGCTCATGCGGGCCATAACCTGAGCCGTGCTCATGCCAGGAACCGAGCCCGCGATGCTGAAGTAGGCGGGAACCTGAGGCCCAGTGGCCAGTCCATAAACCACCCAGAAAATACCGCTGACCGCAATAGCCAAAATGGGGTCAATGCCGGAAAGGTAGGTACCAAGGGCTACCGCCAATGTGGCAGCCACAGCTCCTCCGATGGCGGCCAACTGAGCCACGCGGCTGAGGTTTCTACGCTTGGTGAGGCGGCCTATCGACAACCTAGAGACGATCATGGCAAAACCGAAGAGCGTGTATGGCAGACCCTGCAGGCTGGCTGGTAGATGCCAGGCCTTGTGGGCCAGAATGGCACCCCAGTCACCGATGGTGGCCTCTGGCATCACTGCGCAGAACAAGCCAAGCGCCAGCACCAGCACGTATCCCGGAGTCTTCAAGATAGGCACGGGTTCCGAACGCTGACGTTCTTGATCGTGTCCGTCTTCTGCCGGCCCCAGCATCTGAGAGGTTGCAACCAGAGCGATAACCACAGCCAAAGAGATGACAACCACCAAATACCAGTCCAGCGGAACTATCCCCGAGAGCGAGCCGGCTAGCAATGAGGACGTGGCCGCTCCCATGCTCCAGGCTCCATGGAACCTGCCCAAGATAACCCTGCCAAGACGGTTTTGAAAGACCACCGAGTGAGAGTTGATGGTTTGGCCAAAGACACCAAAGGAAAGGTTTTGGGTCAGTAGCGCCAGGAAGAAAATCCAAGGACTGTGCAGAAAGCCATAGCTTGCAATGGCAAGCCCGCCAAGCAGGAGGCTCCACTGAATGAGTGGGCGGCTTCCGAAACGATTAATCAGCTGGTTGGTGAAGAGCAGTGGAAGCATTCCACCCAAACCACCGATGCCCACAATCGCACCCCAGGTGGCAAACTGCACGTTGAGGTTTTCGATGATTTCTGGGATTCGTGGCAGCCAAGAAATGGCCATGAATCCCTGGATAAAGAAGATTCCGGTTAGCCCAACCATCGCGCGCTTTGCCCTGGTAACGGAAAGCATTGCGGTGGTAAGTGTGCCCATTGATAAAGCCTAAACCCGCAGGCTAGGCCACAGCTTAGAAAACGCTTAGCAGTTGGCTGTGAATCTATTTGACTCTGGTAACTTCCAGCAAGAATGCGTTTTCTGGCTTCAGGATCGGCGCCCGGAGACCCACCGTTTGCAGGTAGCGGCCATCAAGGGTGACGCCGGTAATCCACTCGGGGTCATTCTTCTGGGTACTCAGGTAACCGCCAGCTGGGGTCACCAACTTCACGTGGTACTGGGCATCGTTGTCTAGTCCAGCCAGGCGCATTGCCATCGGAATGCTGTACTGGCTCATGCCGGTTGCAACATAGGCAAAGATTGCACTGCTGCCGTCCTGGGCCACCACTCCGTGGGTCCAGGCGTAGTAGTCCACCGAGTCGAGGCGGACCACCCTGCCCGAGTGCAGAAGCCCTCGGTTGGCCTTGAAGTAGTCGGTCCAAGACTTGAGCGTGGCTCGCTCTTCATCGGTGGTCTCGGTGAGATCCCACTCCAGACCGGCATGGCCAAACAGCGCGGTGATGGCACGGAACGAAAGCTCGTGGGTGCGGCCGGTGCTGTGCGCGTGGGTTGGTCCAATGTGGGTACCCAGCATCTCTGGCGGAATCACGATGGTGGTGTAACGCTGGATGGCCTGGCGCTCCAGGGCATCGTTGCAATCACTGGTCCAGAAGCGGTCGGCGTGGTCAATCATGCCTAGGTCGATGCGGCCTCCGCCACTGGCGCAGCTTTCAATCTCCAGGCCACGATGGCGTCGTTTCAACTCGTCAAAGAGGCGATAGATGGCAAGCGTCTGGTTGCGCATCGTGGCCTTGCCAAAGTGCGCAGCATCGGTGAGCGTACGGTTGTGGTCCCACTTGATGTAAGAGATTGGATACTGGGTCAACAGAGCGTCAACCTGACCAAGCACGTGCTCGAATGCACCCGGGTGGCTGAGGTCTAGCACCTGCTGGAAACGGGCCTCGATGGGCAGACGGCCGGTGCTCTGCAGCACCCACTCTGGGTGGGCACGGAAGAGGTCGCTGTCGGGGTTGACCATCTCGCCCTCAAACCACAGACCAAACTCCATACCGTTCTTGTGAACCACATCGATGAGCGGCTGAAGCCCATGCGGCCAAACATCCTTGGCCACGGTCCAGTCGCCGAGACCGGCGTGGTCATCGCGACGAGCACCGAACCAGCCATCGTCCAACACAAAGCGCTCTACTCCGATGGCACCGGCAACCTCCGCCAGGGCGGTTAGCTTGTCTAGGTTGTGGTCCATGTAGACGGCTTCCCAAACGTTGAGGGTGACCGGACGCGGACGCACATTGGTTGGGTGGTTCTTGCGGGAACGAACCCACTGGTGGAAGCGGTGACTGGCACCATCGATGCCGTTGTCTGAATAGCTGGCGATGACGGTAGGTGCCTGATAGGTCTCGCCCTTTTCTAGGGTGACCTCGCCCGGCATCAGCAACTCCCCTGCGCCAATCTGGGTGCGTCCAACGCTCTGGCGTTCCACAATGTGCGAACCCTGACCACTCCAAGCCAGGCTCAGGCCCCAAACCTCACCGGTGTTGAAACCGGCTTCGGCGGTCATCGCAAACTGAGCCAAAGTGTAGTCGTGTCCGCTGCGGCCCTCACGGCTCTCACGCTGCCAGATGCCAGTCTGAATCTTGGTTCGCTGCGCCTGGCGTTCCTTCAACCAACGGCCGGTGAAGTCCAGCACATCGGTGGCGTAATCCGGCACCGGAAGGAAGGCACTGGAGTTCTCTAGGAAGAAGGTTCCCTCGGCAAGGTTGGTGACTCGGTGGTCGATTGCGACTAGCCCACTCTCGGTGAGCGAATAGCTGATCTCGACCTCGATGCCAAGCTGCAGGTCTTGCGAAACAAAGGTTGCGGTGTAGCCGTCTAGCTTGGTGGACTGCAGTTGGAAGAGTTGGCTCCAGTCTTTGCCATCGCGATGGCCGAGAAGTGCCGGGCGACCCCAGAAACCGCGGGCATTCTCGCGCCAGGCGCCTGGTCGGTGGGCCTGGTCGTAGTAGCCGTGCGGAGTTGGTTCAGTGAGGGCCAGCAGGTATTGAGCCGGGTCGGTTCCCTCCGGCAGCTGGGCTCCCCAATAGAACACGTTTGGGGTGCCGGTTGTGGTCTCGATGAGGATCGAAACGCCGCCGCGGGTGAGGTGAACAAGCTTGGACAAGATGTCTCCCGAACTAGTTGCGGCGGTCGATTACCGCCTCTGCAAACGCAATCATAGCTTGCTTGGCAGCGCCCTCCGGAAGGCTTTCGAGGGCAGCGACTGCCTCTCCGGCCCAGCGTTTTGCCTCTTCAAATGTGCGGTTTGTAACCTCGTGATGTTTCAATTTTGCAATCACCGATTTAAGGGTTTCAGGATTCACAGAATCCACTTCTGCCAGCAGTTGGCGTGCCTCAGGGTCGGTGGCAGCAATTTGCCGTAAATAAAGGGTTGGCAGGGTGTCTACGTGGGCAAGCAGGTCGGTGCCCTGAGTCTTGCCACTTGTTAATCCGTCACTTTGAAGATCAATGACGTCATCAATCAACTGAAATGCAACACCGATTTTTTCGCCAAATTCGCGCACTGGTTGGCGATATTTATTTTCGGCGCCACTGTAAATAATGCCCATCTCGGCTGCTGTGGCGATAAGCGAACCGGTCTTGTCGGCTAGCACCTGAATGTAGTGGGCCACCGGCTCGTCTCCGGCCTGAGGTCCCAGAGTCTCGTGAAGCTGGCCCAGGCAGAGGCGCTCAAAGGTGTCTGCCTGAAGCTTGAGGGCGTCTCCGCCCAGTTCTGCCACTAGCTGCGAGGCACGAGCAAACAGCAGGTCTCCGGTGATGATCGCAACGCTGTTGCCCCACACCTCGTGCGCGGTCTTTACACCGCGGCGCATCGGAGCTTCGTCCATGACGTCATCGTGGTACAGGGTGGCCAGATGGGTAAGCTCAACCACCACCGATGCATCCACCACACGCTGGGTGATGCCCTCGCCAAACTGAGCGGTAAGCATCAAAAGGGTTGGGCGAACGCGCTTGCCACCAGCGGAGGTCAGGTGACGACTGGTCTCATTTGCGATCGGGTCGGTCTGCGCCACAGCCTTGTCGATGCACTCTTCAACGCGCTCCAGGCCATCGGAGAGACGCTTGAGCAGGGCCTTATCGGTGACCTTACGAAGCTGCTTTGGCAGGTTGGCGGCCACTAGCGGGCACCCGCCTTGGTGGCAATGTGCAAAGCAACTGCACCGAAGGTGAGGTTCTGCACTTCAACCTTGGTCCAACCGGCTTCAGCAACAAGTGCTGCGAGCGCCTCCTGGTTTGGCCATGCCTTGATGGAATCGCTTAGGTAGGAGTATGCCTCTGGGGTCTTGCTGGCCAGGCGAGATACAGCCGGCAGCAACTTTGCCAAATAGAAGTTGTAGAACGGGCGAACCAGTTTGTTCTGCACCTGGCTGAACTCACAGATAACCAGGCGACCACCCGGCTTGGTGACGCGCAGCATTTCGCGCAGGGCCTTACTGGTATCCACCACGTTGCGAAGACCAAAGCTAATGGTCACGGTGTCGAATTCTTCGTTTTCAAACGGCAATGCAGTTGCATCGGCGAAGACAAACTCAAGCTCTGGGTGGCGCTTGCGGCCAACTGCCAGCATGCCCTGCGAGAAGTCTCCGGCCACAACTCGAACGCCTGGTTTGAGGAAGGTTACCGACGAGGAGCCAGTACCCGCGGCTAGATCGAGGATGCTCTGACCTGACTTGGAAGCCACTGCTTTCGCGGTGGCCTTACGCCAGGCGCGGTCGCGGCCGGCAGAGAGTAAATCGTTGGCCACGTCGTAGGTTTCGGCAACGTCGTCAAACATTGCGGCAACCTCGGAAGGCTTTTTGTGCAGATCGGCTTTACTCACTCAAAAAGTCTACCTTTTTGAGAGTTAGCGCCGCCTTGCGAATGCGATACCGAAGAAGGCAACCGTAGCCGCCGCCATGAGCCCCATAAACACGGATGCCCAGTGTGCAAACTCATCGGCGGGGTTTGTGAAACTAGCCGAACTGATCGACTTGATGACGGGTTGGTTCTTGGCGATGTTAAAAGCCTTGGGCTTGGGGGCCGCGGCACGGTCCTGCTTGGCATCCGGGTTCAGCTGCCCCTTTGCCACGTCCAGCGGCTGAGCCACATAGGTTTTGATACTGCCGGCACTAACGCCGCTCCCGATTGCCTGCTTGACCAGAAGTGGAGGGGTGGCGATATCGCGCTTCTCCCCGTACTTCTTCTCCAACTGGTCCTGTACGTCATGGTCCTCGTAACCACCCTGATATTCGGCAGTGGCCGCCGGAGTGGAACTCTCGGTTGGGTGCGGCTGGCCGTCTTCGGCCCTGGCCGCAACGGAACCCGCGAACATCAGTGTGCCAACTGCAAGCAGCGCACCAAAGGTGGCCGACCGAATTGCAGTGAGCTTCAAGCCGTTTCCTGTCTGGAAAATGGAGGGAGGGAGGAGAATAGAATTCTTTAGTTCCAAATTACCCGACCACCCGGCTCAAGCCAATGGCGGGTATTGCACTGTCAGCAAACCCACAGCCAACGGAAGGGCAGGTCAGCGTGATTATTTCTCACAACGCTGGCCATAATTTTCCTCCCCTCTTTGTAAAGACAGTTGCGGTTTCACTTCCCGCAGATTTCAACCTCACCGATGCCCTGAACCCAAACGGTTCTGCGTTCATTCGAAACGGTGAGGGAATGGTTGGCCGAGGCACACTCTTGAAGTTGAAGGCCATTGGCCCCGGCCGAATCGAGTCGCTGGCCCAGCAGTGGCGCCAGCTGGTTGCCTCCGCCCACATCGAAGACCCCACCACTGGTATTGCCCACGGATTGGTTGCTTTCGGCTCGTTTGCCTTTGATGATCAGAGCGAATACGAAAGCACCCTTGTGGTGCCCGAACAGATTCTGGGCCTGCGCGATGGCCGAGCCTGGCTCACCACCATTGCACTGCAGGACTTTGCTGCACCAACCGAGGTGAGCGCCGACTGGTTCTCCCACCCAGCTGCCGCGGTTGCCGTAGCCCTCACCTCGGGCATGGTGGACGAGCAGGGCTTTGAGGAAAACGTGGCGACCGCGGTTTCAAAGATCGGCGCTCATCAAATCTCGAAGGTTGTGCTTGCCCGCGATCTGATTGCCAACGTTGGCCCAGATTTCGACCCGCGCGCCGCGATCGCTGGCTTGGCTCGCCGCTATCTAAGCTGCTGGACCTACTGGGTAAATGGGCAGTTTGGCGCTTCGCCAGAACTGCTGGTTCGGGTGGACCACCAGCGCGTTTCGGCACGAGTTCTGGCTGGTACCGCCGGCCGCGGAACCGACCCAGAGGTGGACCGCGCGATTTCGGCTGCCTTGTTGGACTCCCCCAAGAATGCCCACGAACACAAACTTGCCGTGGAGAGCCTGGTGAAGGCCCTCGAGCCTTTCT
>JBDLVH010000080.1:0-4049 GCA_039804865.1 Actinomycetota bacterium
GCTCGTCGCGGTCTCCCACAACCGCCTCACCGATGGTCATTCCCGGGTCTAGCACGTCTTGCTGATCAAGCATGCCAACCTGCAGCGCACCGCGGTAGGTCACTCGCCCAGAATCGGTGACCAGGCGCTTTGCCAGCACCTTTAGCAGCGTGGACTTGCCGTCGCCGTTGCGGCCAACGATGCCAATGCGGTCACCCTCGTTTACACCGATGGTGATGCCATCGAAGACGGTCTTGGTTGGAAATTCGTGCCGGATATTCTCGGCACCGAGCAGGTGAGCCATGACTAGAACACCAACTGCGATGCGCCCGCAGGCGATGAAGTGATTACTGCCTGCTGACCATAGGTGGTGAGGCGGCTGGCGATGGCGATGGCGTCCTGGGAATCACGTGCCAACATGGCCACGGTTGGGCCCGAGCCAGAGACGATGGCACGAAGCGCAAAGACTTGGTCCTTCATTTCCAGCAGCTGTTTGAGTTCTGGTCGGAGGCTAATGGCCGCCTCCTCTAGGTCGTTGTGCAGCAGCGGAGCGATCTCTTCGGCGGTTGCACCCTCGCGCAGAGCCTTGATCAAGGCAGAATCCATCTGAGCCTGTGGCACTGAGGCCGGGTCTTCGCCGCGCTCGGCGCGCAGGCGGTCCAGTTCTGCATAGACGGCAGGTGTGCTGAGGCCAAAGTCGTTTGGAACCAAGACCCAGTGCAGCAGACTCTTCTGCGCAACCGGGGTCAGCTCGTGTCCAGTGCCCTCGCCGATGGCCGAACCACCCATCAGAGCAAAAGGTACGTCGGCACCGATGGTGGCCGCCACCTCGTCCAGCTCGGACATCGAAAGCCACTTGCCCCAAACCGATTGGGCGGCCAACAGTGCAGCGGCGGCGTCTGCCGAGCCACCACCCATGCCACCGGCAACCGGAACGTTCTTGTGAATAGTGAAGGCTAGGCGCGGCACAGTGCGGTACTTGAGCGCCTTGCCTGCAGCTTTGGCAGCCGCAACCACCAGGTTGTTGCGATTGGTTGGAACCGCGGCCAGGTGCTTTTCACCGATGGTTCCAGTTACCGCCACCTCCCAGTCGGAGGCCAGCTCGGCCATCACTATCTCGCTAAGTTTTACGCTCTGATAGAGGCTGGAAACCTGGTGGTAGCCGTCTTCCTGCAACGGACCAACCTTGAAGAACAGGTTGATCTTGCCGTACGAGATTGCGGCGTGAACCGGCTCGCAGAGCAGGCGGTCGAAGATGCTCTGGAACACCGATTCCCAGTACTGCTGGGCCCAGGCTAGCTCGGCGCTGTCGTGCAGGTGTTCGTGGACTACGGCAACGCGGTACATGCCCTTGCGAATCTGCTCGAAGGTAATTTCTACGCGGCTCTGGTTCTCAAAGGAGTAGCCGAGCAGTTCGCTCTGAACAATGCGGATCAGGCGCTGCGGCGCAGCAACCGGCCAGGATGCCGGGTCCTGAAAGAGTGCAAACAGGCGTGGCAAATCTGCGCCAAAAAAGCGGGAGGACTCGGCTGTAAACCAGCCGCTCTTGGATGTGGCAATGCTCCAGTGCTGCATTACTGGCCACCCTCACCGATGGCTGAAGCCGGAGCAACTGGTTCGCCAGCCCCGGCCGCAGTCAGATGAGCCTGCTTGGCCTGAGCAATCTTCACGAAGTCGAAGACGTCCAGCTGCTCGCCGCGTTTGGTTGGGTCGATTCCGGCGGAAACCAGGATGGTCTCGGCTGCTGCCGGCGAACCTCCGGCCCACTCGGCCAGCGCCTGACGCAGGGTCTTGCGACGCTGACCGAAGGCCGCATCTACGGCATCGAAGGTTGCCAAGCGCAGGGTTTCGTCACCCAGCGGCTGATCGCGCTTCACAAAGTACACCAGGGCCGAGTCCACGTTTGGAACCGGCCAGAAGATGTTGCGGCCAACGTTGCCGGCCAGGTTGCTCTCGGCGTACCAGGCCAGCTTCACGCTGGGAACGCCGTAAATCTTGTTGCCCGGACGAGCCGCCAAGCGGTGAGCAACCTCGGCCTGAACCAGCACGAGGCCAGACTGCAGCGAACCGAAGTGCTCCAGGAAGTGCAGCAGCACCGGAACGCTGATGTTGTAGGGCAGGTTGGCAACGAGAGCCTTTGGCGAATCCCCCAGATCGGTGACCTTCAGGGCGTCCTGATGAATGAGCGAGAAGTTGGCACCGGGCGCTCGCTTGTTGATGGTTTCCTGCAGGGCTGCTGCCATCTTTGGATCGATCTCAACAGCGATTACCTTGTTTGCGATTTCGATCAGACCAAGGGTCAGCGAACCGAGGCCCGGACCAATCTCAACCACGGTCTCGGTGCCGTCAAGCTTGGCGGCGGCAACAATGCGACGAATGGTGTTGGGATCGGTGACAAAGTTCTGACCCAGCTTTTTGGTAGGAACTACGTCTAGTCGCGCGGCCAGTTCACGGATGTCTGCGCCACCCAGCAGTTGTGCTTCGGTTGCCATTATGGGGTCTCGCTCGAATCTGCCGGTGGGTTGTTGGCCATGTGATGATGCTCTGGGTTGGCTTCAAGCAGACCCTCGCTCCAAAGGCCATAGACACGCTCGGTGTTGGTGGTCAGTTGGGCAGCCAGCTGGTTGACTCCAAGCCCCAAGACCTCTGCCATGAAACGCACGGTGATTGGCACAAGGTATGGCGCGTTTGGACGGCCGCGGAAGGGCTCCGGGGTTAGGAAGGGCGCGTCGGTTTCCACCATGATCAGCTCTGGGCGGGCCAGCTTGAGTGAATCACGCAGGTGCTGGTTGCGCTTGATGGTGATGTTGCCGGCAAAGCTCATGTACCAGCCGTTTTGGTTGCAAACCTCGGCCAAATCGGTGTCTCCCGAATAGCAGTGGAACACTACGCGATCCGGCGCGCCAACGCGCTTCAGAGTCTCGATTACCTCGCCGTGCGCCTCACGGTCGTGGATCATCAGAGCAATGTTGTTCTCTTTGGCAATGCGAATGTGTTCTTCAAACGAGTACTGCTGCAGCTGCAGCGCCTGCTCGCCCTCGGTGCGGAAGAAATCTAGGCCGGTCTCGCCGATGGCACGCACGCGCGGCTGGGTGGCAAGTTGGGCGATTCCAGCGATGGCATCATCGAGGCGGGTCTTGGTCTGATATTCCGGCGCCTCGTTTGGGTGCAGCGCAACGGCTGCAAGCACGCGTGGTTCGATGGCGGCAACAGCTGCCGACCACTTGGAAGACTCCAGGGTTACGCCAACCTGAACCACACCCAGCATTCCGGCCTGATTTGCCAGGTCTAGATGCTCTAGGTAGTGCAGCGGCTCGTCGCCGTCGGCAATCTCCATGTGGGTGTGATTGTCGTAGGTGCCAACCTCAAGCGGCTCTGGCAGCTCGGGGTACTTCAAGTCTGCTCGGTGCTGGTTAGCATCCCGGTTCTTACGAACCCGGATGTGCGCCTGTAGCTCAGACAAGTTATGCCTTACTTGGCTTCAGTCTCGATGCGAGGGAACAGTGGCTCGAGTGCAGCGATGACTGCGCCCGGCTTCAGCTGACCCCAGGTGCCGGCGGCCGATAGCGGCTGGTCTGCCAGGTCGCCCATCGAACCCTGACCAACGGCCGACCAAAGCTTGGCCACCGCCTTTGGAGTGATAGGAGCCAGAAGCACGCTGAGCACGCGCAGACCCTCGGTGGCGGTGTAGAGCACGGTTGCCAGGCGGTCGCGCTTGGCCTCGTCCTTGGCAAGCGCCCAAGGCTCCTGCACGGTGATGTAGTTGTTTAGCTCGTCCACCAGGGTCCAGATGGCCGCAATCGCGTCCTGGATTGCCAGGTCGTCCATGGCGTCATCGGCCTTGGCAACAGCGGCCAGCGCCACCGATGCAACGTTCTCGTCGTCGGCGCTAACCAGCGAAGGCTCAGGAAGCACGCCATCGAAGTAGCGGTGAACCATTGCGATTACGCGCGATGCCAGGTTGCCGAAGCCGTTGGCCAGCTCAGACTGGTAGCGAGCCGAGAGGTCTTCCCACGAGAAAGAGCCATCGGAGCCGAAGGCAATTGCCTTCATGAAGTAGTAGCGGAATG
>JBDLVH010000081.1:0-7143 GCA_039804865.1 Actinomycetota bacterium
AGGTCTCTCGGAGAAGCAATTCGATCTAATAAACCCATGTGGGTTACAACCCTTACCGGAGGCGGACTATTCCTAGGCGACGAGGCTGCGCAGTACGTACTGCAGAATGCCACCGTTGCGGTAGTAGTCAGCCTCTCCCGGAGTGTCGATGCGAACAACTGCGTCGAACTCAACCACTGGCTTGCCAGCTGCCGAGTTGGCGGTTGGCTTGGCAACTACGTGGACGGTCTTAGGGGTAACACCGGCGTTTAGCTGCTCGATACCGGTGATGCTGAACTCCTCGGTTCCGTCTAGGCCTAGCGAGTCTGCACTCTGGCCAGCCGGGAACTGAAGTGGAATAACACCCATACCGATTAGGTTGCTGCGGTGGATGCGCTCGAACGACTCGACGATCACGGCGCGAACACCCAGAAGACGGGTGCCCTTTGCTGCCCAGTCACGCGACGAACCCGAACCGTACTCCTTGCCACCGAGGATTACCAGCGGGGTGCCGGCAGCCTGGTAGTTGGCGCTTGCATCGAAGATGAAGGCCTGAGGAGCATCTGCCTGGGTGAAGTCGCGGGTGAAGCCACCCTCAACGCCATCTAGCAGCTGGTTCTTGAGACGAATGTTGGCGAAGGTACCGCGAATCATTACCTCGTGGTTACCGCGGCGCGAGCCGTAGCTGTTGAAGTCAACGCGGCTTACACCGTGCTCGGTTAGGTACTTGCCTGCTGGCGAGTCTGCCTTGATCGAGCCGGCAGGGCTGATGTGGTCGGTGGTGACCGAGTCGCCCAGCTTTGCCAGGACGCGTGCACCGGTGATGTCGGTTACTGCGTCTGGGGTCTTCTTCATGCCATCGAAGTACGGCGGCTTGCGAACGTAGGTGGACTTTGCATCCCAGGTAAAGGTGTCGCCAACAGGGGTTGGCAGCGAACGCCAGTGCTCGTCACCCTCGAATACCGAGGCGTACTGAGTCTTGAACATCTCAGAGTTGATCGAGTTATCGATGGTGCTCTGAACTTCTTCAGCCGATGGCCAGATGTCCTTCAGGAAGACATCGTTACCGGCCTGGTCCTGGCCAAGGGCTTCGTTTTCGAAGTCGAAGTCCATGGTTCCGGCTAGCGAGTAGGCAATAACCAGAGGAGGCGAAGCCAGGTAGTTCATCTTCACGTCTGGGTTGATGCGACCCTCGAAGTTGCGGTTACCCGACAGAACTGCGGTAACTGCTAGGTCGTTCTGGTTGATGGCGTTGGAGATGTGCTCGTCCAGTGGGCCCGAGTTACCGATACAGGTGGTGCAACCGTAGCCAACCAGCTGGAAGCCAAGGGCGTCTAGCGAGTCGGTGAGGCCAGCCTTGTGGTAGTACTCGGTTACAACCTTCGAGCCAGGAGCCAGCGAAGTCTTGACCCAAGGCTTTGCCTTGAGGCCCTTCTCTACTGCCTTCTTGGCTACCAATCCAGCGGCAAGCATCACCGATGGGTTTGAGGTGTTGGTGCACGAGGTGATGGACGCGATGGTCACGTAGCCATTGTCGATCGAGTAGTCGGTGCCGGCTACTGCGGTGGCCTTGCTGGCCTCGGCGCTGTAGGTAGGCAGAACCTTTGCAAACGACTCCTTGGCCTTCGAAAGCTCGATGCGGTCCTGTGGACGCTTTGGACCGGCGATGCTAGGCACCACGGTGGAAAGGTCTAGGGTCAGGTACTCGCTGAAGCGAGGCTCGATCGATGGGTCGTGCCATAGGCCCTGAGCCTTGGTGTAGGCCTCAACCAGAGCGATCTCTTCTTCGGTGCGGCCGGTAACGCGGAGGTAGTCCATGGTTACGGCGTCGATTGGGAAGATTGCAACGGTGGAACCGAACTCTGGGCTCATGTTTCCGATGGTGGCACGGTTTGCCAGTGGCACCGAGGTGACACCTTCTCCGTAGAACTCTACGAACTTGCCAACAACGCCGTGCTTGCGAAGCATGTCGGTGATGGTAAGAACAACGTCGGTTGCGGTAACGCCCATTGGGATGCTGCCGGTTAGCTTGAAGCCAACAACCTTAGGGATCAGCATCGAAACTGGCTGGCCAAGCATTGCGGCCTCGGCTTCGATTCCGCCAACGCCCCAGCCCAGGATGCCAAGGCCGTTGACCATGGTGGTGTGGCTGTCGGTGCCCACGCAGCTGTCTGGGTAGGCCTGCAGCTCGCCGTTAACCTCACGGGTCATAACGGTGCGGGCTAGGTACTCGATGTTTACCTGGTGCACAATGCCGGTGCCAGGAGGAACTACCTTGAAGTCGTTGAACGCAGTCTGGCCCCAACGAAGGAACTGGTAACGCTCGCCGTTGCGCTGGTACTCAAACTCAACGTTCTTCTCAAAGGCGTCGGCGCTGCCGGCTACATCGATAACCACCGAGTGGTCGATGACCATTTCGGCAGGAGCAAGCGGGTTAATGCGCTTAGGGTCGCCACCGAGGTCGGCTACGGCCTCACGCATGGTTGCGAGGTCTACGATGCAAGGAACACCGGTGAAGTCCTGCATGATTACGCGCGCAGGGGTGAACTGAATCTCGGTGTCAGGTTCGACAGCTGGATCCCAGTTGACCAGAGCCTTGATGTGGTCCTCGGTGATGTTGGCGCCGTCTTCGGTGCGCAGCAGGTTCTCGAGGAGCACCTTGAGGCTAAAAGGCAGGGTCTTGGCGTCTACCGAGTTGAGACGGAAATAGCGGTAGGACTTGTCGCCCACCTGAAGAAGATCGGACGAACCGAAACTGTTTACCTTGGACAAATGTCCGCTCCTTAAATACGGCGGTTATCTCTACAAAAATAGCACTACGACTTGGCCATAATTACGCTTCGCAGCGATAACCAGGTAAACCATAGACCTAAAGCGTAAAAAGGCTCGCTGAGAATCAACTTGGTGATGCCAAGGGCCTGAATGTTGTTGGCCAAATACAACGGCACCTCCACCAGCAGACGGGTGCCAAAAATACCCACCCAGAGCAGTGAAACTAGCTTGAAGCGGTTCATCAGGGCTTTGTCTTTACGCCAACCAATGCCCCAGCCTTTGAAGAAGCCAACCGCGAGGCCGATAACCGGCCAACCAACCAACGCCGAGCCGCCATAGATCACCAGGTAAATGGCGTTGGTGGCGAATCCGCCTAGATAGTAATCTTTGGCGCTGCCGTGAATGGCAAGGTAGGTGGCGATTGCGATTCCAACGGCACCAGCAATGGCCTGAACCACCGGCTTCTTGGTGACAACCTGCTTGACGATGAATACCAGAGCCAAGATGCCTGCAACGGTAACCGCAAGCAAAGTGTTTCGGGTGATGGTGAACAGTGCCAAGAAAGCGGTGGGTGGAATGGTGGATTCGATGATGCCTGTCCAGCCACCCAGGGTCTTCAGCAGCGATTGGCCATCGAAAACGGCATTTTCACCCTCGACTCGAAGGCCAAGCCGGGCTGCAGCGGCCGCAGCAAACTTGGTGTCCTGAGGCTCTGATCCTGCAGGGCGTTCTATGCCGTGTTCGTGATTGGTCATGCCAGGCTCTGGCGTGGAGGTGTGACAATGCCGGCAGGCAGGTGAAGGGCCAGCAGGTCGCGTGGCGGAACCGGCTCACTTCCGCGATCAACAACAACCGACTTGAACAATGTTTCAATCTGGGAAGCCGAGGCCGGATCATGGATGGCCGCTCCCCCGATCATTCCTCGCAGGAACCAGCGCGGGCCGTCTACACCGATGAAGCGGGCGTAGCGATGGCCAACGGTACTTCCCTGGTCGTCGATTAGAGGCAGCTTTGCCACCAGCTCTAGACCAAACGAGCCAACCCGTTCCTCAACGATGCCCGCCTTTTCACGGATGCTGTCGGCTAGTTGCGAACGCACCTCATGCCAGAGGCCCTCAGACTTTGGAGCGGCGAAAGCTTGCAGTTGCAGGTTTGAGTTTTGGTAGTCCAGCGAGATTGCTACTGGGCGCTGGGTGGCTTCCTCAATCTCGAGGCGAATCTCCATGTCCTGCACCGGCTGAATCTTGATGGCGCCAAAGTCGACGAAGTTGCTTAGATCGGCGATTTCGCTGGCATCGAAAGGGCCCAGCGAAGAACGGTTAGCCGGAGCGGACTTGGTGGTGTTGTACTGAGTCATGTTTACTTCTTCCCGGTGGAACCGAAGCCGGCTTTTCCCCGATGGGTGCCCGGCAGTGTCTCCACCGAAATAAATTCGGCGGTTTCGAAAGCTTGAATTACCAACTGAGCGATTCGGTCGCCAACCTCAACCGCAAATTCGTTGTGCTGATCGGTGTTGAGAAGTGTCACTGCAATTTCGCCCCGGTAACCAGCGTCAACTGTGCCAGGTGCGTTTAGAACGGTGATTCCGTACTTGGCGGCCAAACCAGATCGTGGGTGCACCAGCGCCACATAGCCAGCTGGAAGTGCAATGCTTACGCCGGTCTTGAAGGTCTTTCTGGCGCCAGGTGCGATAGTTCCCGCCTCGGTGGAGCGGAGGTCTGCTCCGGCGTCTCCCGGATGCGCATAAACAGGCATGAACTCGGGTTGAGCGACTATGAGGATTGGCAAACTGGACACCATTAGAGCGTAATCTAATCCGGTGAGCAATCCTGAAAATGCAACCAGCTACCGCGAGCGTGTACTGCCTCCAGCCCTGTCACTCTGGCCCGTTTTGCTGGTGATTCCAACCGCATACCTAACCCTGCTGCCATTCAACGAGTTTGCCGGTTTGGTTTTGGGGCCGTTGTTCTGTCTGGGTATTTTGGCAAGCATTTGGTTTGCAGCGCCGGTGATCGAAATAGATGCCGGCAGTCTTTGGGTGGGCGATGCATCGCTGCCGCGAAGCGTTATTTCAAGTGTTGCCGTGATTCCGGCCAAGGAGATTTTTGCGGAGCGCGGGCCAAGGCTAAGCCCAGCGGCATACGTACGTTTCCAGATGGGTGTGAAGTGCCTGGTTAAGGTAACCCTGAACGATCCTGAAGACCAGACGCCCTATTGGCTAATCGCCACCAAGAAGCCCAACGAGATCGTGGAAATTCTGGTCAAAGCTCACTGAACCGGATGCCTCGACGAGGCTACAGTGACTGAGGTTTTAGACCTACAGGGCAACTAGTCGTTGCACTCCTGGCAGATGTTCTTGCTGCCTACAGCCAGCTGACTGCGGTGCTTAACAATGAAGCAAGACATGCAGGTGAATTCGTCTTCCTGCTTAGGCACAACAACTACTTCAAGCTCGTCCGGGATGGACTCGGCGCCAAGGAAGGCAACGCCACCGGCGTCCTCGTCCATGTCGCTGGAGGCGTGAACAGGTGTAGTCGCACCCTCCTTGATTTCTTCAATCGAGGTGGTTTCGTCGTCATTCTTGCGCGGTGCATCGTAGTCAGTTGCCACTGCGAGAGCCCTCCGTATTTCTTACTAAAGCGTGCATAGTCTCTACTACAAACCCTTATTTTGCAACCCGTAACACGCCCATTAGCGAAAAATGTTTCTAAATTCACAGGAAACCTCACGGCACAGTTCGCAAAAGCAAAGAAAACCAATCTGCAGGTGGCAAACTTCTGGGTAGAAAGGTGGATTAAATGTCCGATCTGCGCTTCGAGTCTTCGGATGGCGAGTACCTGCACCTAGAGAGTGCCGATGGCACCTCCTACCGTCTCCTCATCGATGACGGCGTTCGCCGTGCCATTCGTCGCGACGTCATCAACGAGCAAGACTCCGTCAAGATCAGTCCTCGTGACATCCAGCTTGAGATTCGTGCCGGCGTCAGCCTTGAAGACCTGGTTGCCAAGACCGGTGCCAGCTTCGAATACGTCGAAAAGTTTGCGGCTCCAGTCATCGATGAGCTAGCCCACATTGTGAAGAGCGCGCTAAGCGTTCGCATCACCATGGCCGGCGACCGCTACTCGGACACCACCCAGGTTGAGTTTGGCGATGTTATTGCCAACCGACTGGCCGCCACCGGTGACGTCAACTATTCATGGAGTGCCCGTCGCTCCGACAATGGTGGCTGGCAGTTGCACTGCCGCTACGGCGACAACGTTGCAACTTGGGCATTCGATCCACGCAAGCTCGCCCTCTCCCCTGAGAACGAAAACGCGATCTCGCTTTCCACTCAGCAGAGCCTCACCGATGGCCCGATTCCAAAGCTTCGCCCGGTGGTCATCACCGGCAACCCAGAAGCCCCCGCGCCAGCCCCAGAGGCCGAACCAGTGGCCAAGGCGCCAGTCACCGAACTGATCTCCATCGTCACTCAGCAGGCGGCCACCCCTGCCGTTGCGCCGCAAGCGGCCGCTCCATCCGAGCCTTCCTCGGTAGTGCAGGGTAACTTCACTCAGGATTTGGGCAAGACTGCCGAATTCGAAGGCGTGGTTCCCTTTGGCCGCGAGAGCAGCCAAGAGCCTGCTCCTGCATCCCAGAGCACTGAAGACCTCGCCAACACCGCAGACCTGCTAGATGCACTACGTCGTCGTCGCCTTGAGCGCGAGCGTGAGACTCTCGAGTCAACCTCGGGGTTTGTGCCTCCGGTAATCGATGAGCCAATTAGCCGTGAGGCAGCCGCCGAGGAATTCGATTCGTTCACGGACGAACTTCCAGAGGAAGGCAACGAGCCAGAGGTTGAGGCCGAGGTTTCGATTGCCGTAGACACCCAGGTGGATGAGGAAGCCAAGCCAAAGAAGCCTGGTCGCGCCAGCATGCCTTCCTGGGATTCAATCGTGTTCAGTCAAAAGAACGACGACGAAGACTAACCCTTAGCCGTCCCAAAGGCGCCCCAGCCAAGCAGCGGAATGCTCAATTCCGCCGGGTTAAGTGCGCCATGCTGACCAATCATTTCTAGGCTCTTGGCCGGCGCATAATTTCGGTGATAGAGCGCAACCTGCTTGGTAGCGAGGGCAAAGACATCTGGCATTCTTGCAAGTGCTGGCTCACCAATTGGCCCATACCAACCAGCATCAATGACCTGCTGCTTGGTTAGCGCGAGTGCCTGATCTCCCAATGAATCTTGCAGGTTAGCCGCGAAGTCGTTGGCCAGGGTTGGCTCGTGCAGGTAGATGAAGTTGACGCGTGGATCGCCCGATACATCTGCCGCCAGACTCCAGTCCACGGTCGCTTCATCGATGTAAAGCTGACGGTGCTTGGGTACGTCTACTACTCCGTGATCGGCGGTGAGCAGAA
>JBDLVH010000082.1:0-53369 GCA_039804865.1 Actinomycetota bacterium
CACTTCTCGTTTCTGTATTCCTGATCGCTGTGCTCTCGGTTGCTCTGATTCCCAACCTGGTTGCTTCAATGCAGGCGGGTTCAAATATGAAGACCCGAACCTTTGCCATCGCGGTCAACAAGCAGGCCATTGTGGGCCTCGAAGCCGCTGGAAACACCTCTTGCAGTGCCCTGAATACGTTTGTTGGTGCCGCGGCCAACCAGAGCGTTGCCATTCCAACTGGTAAGACTCTTACCGTTACCTTTAGTCCAGCATCGTTCGCTTGCTCTACCAGCGTTCCCTACAGCCAACCGGTAACGGCCACCGTCACAGACGCCTCCGGTTTTCAACTTTCTAGCGCAACAACTTCGATTTGGATCACCCAATGATCGCCACCAAGAATGAGCCTCGGGAGTCCCGCCTGGCTGCGGCCAAGGCCGATTCCGGTTTTTCCCTTGTCGAGCTGTTGGTCTACGTCATTCTGGCATCTATTGTTCTTGCGGTCGGTGCCAACATCATCTCGGCGGTGTACCGCACCCAGCAGCGTGTTACGGCAGACGCAAGCCAATCACAAACCATGCAACTGGCTTTCTCGCAGTTGAACTATGCCATGCGCAACACCAATCAGGTTCAGGCCGGAACGGTAACTGGCGGCTACCTTTTGGTCACGCGCATTGCCGCCAACGGAACCAGCTACCCACGTCCAGCCGACATCTGTCGCGACTGGATGTTCTACCCGAATGCAGCTGTATCGGGGCAGCCACAGAGCTACACCTTCTATACCCGCGATTTCGCGCTTAACAGTGGGCTGGCCCTAACCGCCACTTCAACCTCCGGCTGGACTCCGATCGTAACCTCGGTGATTAAAGACTCTGCTGCCGACCCGCTTATTTCGGCACCGACCACCACCTCTGCCTCGGGTGGCACCATTTACGGCGTCACTTTTAAATACGCGCTTGTAGGTAAGTCCACTTTGACCGGCACCCAGAAGTTCTACTCGCGAGTGGTGCCGCCAACCAGTCTGGTGGGATCATGCTAAATCTTTTCAAAAAGGCTAAAAACGAAGAGGGCTATGCCCTGCTGGTTGTTATCGGCATCTTTGCCATTGCCCTGCTGGTTACTGCACTGCTAGCTGCACAAATCTTGTCTATGCTCAACTCCACCACCGGCTCTAAGGCCAGCCTGCAGGCTGAAGCCAATGCGGAAGCGGGCGTGTCTAGGGCTCAGCAACAGCTGGTTTACCCTGGATCGATTGCCGATACCTGCGTGGCCGGTCTGCGCACCGCAGATACCTCCACCGCCTTCAAGTACGACGAAACCATCTACTGGACCAATTCGCTCACCGAGCCAACCTCAGATGCGCAGTGGACCGTACTTGGTTGTGCCGACACCGTTGGTTACACCGCGGGTGACACCATCCAGGCAACCACCGTGAAGTTTGTGCGGGTAAAGGTGACCGGTCACGCCCAGAATCCTGGCACCACCGGCTATTCGGCCTTCAACGACCGCAAGGTTGATGCGGTTTTCGCTTACAAAAACCTGCTGGGTACTGCGGCCTACAGCGCCGGAGACCTTACCGGTGTAAACGGTAACGTGGTTCTAAATGTTGGAAACAGCGGAACCCTCTACGTCAAAGGCGTGTTCAACTGCAACGGTAGTTCGGTATCCATCACCGCTAACGTTTTTGCCAGCGGAAACGCCAGCGCTAGTGGTAGTTGCACCATCACGGGTGATTTGACCTCCAATGCCACTGCTACAGCCGCGGGTAGCGGAAACGTGCTGGGCGCTGTCACCAGCAACTCACCTGTGCAGTTCCCCTCGATGCCCACTCCTTATATTTATCCGGCTCCGGGCTATGCTGCCGGAAGCAGTTCCTGCAGTGCGCTAACCGCCTCGGTGGTGGTGAAGACCTACTTCGATCACTCTGCCTGCAGCACCGCTGGAACGGTCAAGAACATTAATCTGGCCATCAGCGCAGACACAACAATTTACCTGCGAAACCCAACGGCCGGAAACCCAACTCAAGACCTCACGGTTACTTCGGCAGATGGCCTCAAGCACAACCTCTGGTTGCTCATCATCTCAGGCCCAGCTGCCGCAACCGAGCCGGCTTGTACCGGCAATAAGAACTATGTTTTCTCTACCTTCGCGGTGGACCCAAAGATTTCAACGATGGTCTACGACCCCTGCCAGCCGGTATTTTTCCCTTCTGGAACGGTTATCACTGGCCAGTTGGTAGACCTCGGGCTTGGAATCACCGGTGGAAACACCCTCACCGTCAACTACACCAACGTTGGAATTCCAGGTGTCAGCAGCATTGGTCCGGCAACTGCAGCGCTGAACCAGACCTCGTACCGAAACACCAACTAGCAAGCATCAGCCTTGAACGAAGTTTTGATTTGGTATTCCGCCATGGCGGGGGTATTCGGGCTGATTTACGGCTCTTTCTCGGGGGTTGTGATTGGCAGGGCACCACTCACCGTGCGGGCCCTGATACCAGGCAGTCGGTGCGACAGCTGTGCCACACCCATCAAGTGGTACCAAAATATTCCGGTCATCTCTTGGCTAGTGCTTCGCGGACGCTGTGCTGCCTGTGGCTCGAGCATTCTGGTTTGGTCGCCAGTGTTAGAGCTGGCCTCCGGCTTGATGTTTGCCCTGGTGGCTCTCTGGGGGCTTCGAATTGATTCCACCGGCCTAGTCACAGCAGATTCGCTGCTTCAGACCGTCACCTACCTTGGCATGGTCACCAATGGACTTTGCATCGCAATCATCGACCTCAATCGCCGGCAGATTCCCAATCTCCTAGTGGTAACCGGCCTGGTTTGGGGAGTCCTGGGATTTGGTGCCGACGCCCTTTTCTTTGGCCACACCCAGAAATTAATCGTTGCGCTGCTTGCGATGGCTGTCTTTTTCGCCTTCCTGCTACTGATCAAACTTGCTGTGCCTAGGGGCATGGGGGCCGGCGATGTGAAGTTGGCTGCCGTGCTGGGGCTCTATCTGGGGTGGCAGGGCTGGGGTGCTCTTGCCGTTGGGGTGTTCGCTTCGTTTGCCTTCGGTGCAGTCTTTGGATTGGTCTACCTGGCGGTGAAGGGCGGTGGCAGGAAAACAACCGTTCCATTTGGTCCCTGGCTGATCATTGGAACTTGGTTTGGGATTTTGCTAGGTGAGCGCATTTGGGCTGATTATCTTGCAATTATTCGGTAGGTTTAGGACAGAGAGAAGGGGTGGGAGCTATGGCCAAGAAAATAGTTGGCGTGGACTTCGAACCGAATTTCATTAACACCGCGTTAGTCACTCAGGGGCGTGACTCTTCTTTAGAGTTCCTAAAGTCCACATCGGTGACGTCCGGGTTGGATGATCGAGGCCGAATTATTAACCGCGAGAAAATTGCGGAGGCGCTCAAAGAGATTTGGACGGCAAACGGCTACAAGACCAAGCGGGTGGCTCTGGGCCTTGCCAGCTCGCAGGTGTTTGTTCGTACCGTCAATGTTCCTAAGCAAGACCTCAAGCAGCTGCAGGCAGACCTGCCCGCACACATTGCAGGCATTCTCCCAATCGACCCACAGAGTCTGATTCTTGACTTCTACCCAATCGAAGAAGTGGTCACCGATGGCCGCCCCGAGATTCGCGGCCTTGTCCTAGCCGCCCAGAAGGGCGCGGTTGAGTCGCTGGTTTCCAGTGCCGAGATGGCTGGCCTCACCGTGGAGTCCATCGACCTAACCGCATTCTCGTTGCTTCGCTACTACGCTTCGGATCTCGACAAGAGCGGTGCCGTGCTGCACGTGTTCGCATCGCGATCGCTTTTGCACCTGATCATGACCAAGGATGGCATGCCCGAGCTGGTTCGCAGCGTTCCAATCTCGGGCTTCGCGCCAGTGCTGGTTGAGCCAGTTGTCACCGAAACGGAGGCAAGTGCAGAGGACGCACCTGCAAAGGGTAGGGGAGCCAAGGCTAAGGCCTCGGCCGCTCAGTTTGTGGACAACAGTGCGGTGGTTACCCGAGAGGTGCTGGACACCATCAGGTACTACCAGCAGTCTGGAACCGACCGCGCAGTGCAGAGCATTCTGCTTGCTGGCATCAGCCTGAACCGCAACGACTACGCGGCCAAGCTTCAGACCGAGACTGGCGTAACCGTTTTCCCTCTTTATCGTGCCGGCTTTGAAGACGTATCCGAGCACTCTTTTGCAGGCATCGACTCCATCGCCGATCTTGACGACCTGGCGGCCTGTATTGCCCTTGGAATGGAGGCAAAGTCATGAGTATTTTCAGCCCCAAGAAGGCCGTAGTTTATGGTGCACCGTTACGCGCTGACTTCCTGCCTGAATCGATCAAGGTTCGTAAGGCTAACGAGCGTTCGCAGCGCGGCATGGTTCGTTCGATTGTTGCGGTAACGCTCATCTGTGCCGGCGTGTTTGTTGGCATGACCATGGCCGAAAATGCGGCCACCGAAGCAATGCAAAACGAGAACATCAAGCTTTCGACGGCTATGGCCCAGCAGACCAAGTATCAGCAACTGAACCTCACCCTTGCTGGCCTCAAACTTCACAGCTACGCCAACACGGTAATTCACTACGATCAGGTCAACTGGTCTCAGGTTGTTGGGCAGCTTTCAGCTGGTTTGCCTTCCGGAGCCGAGTTGTCCTCGGTTTCACTCAACTCGCTGACTACATCCAGTGCAGATCAGGCCGCGGTTCCGCTGAACTATGCCGGCGAATCCGCTTCGTTGAACGTAGCCATCTCGGTGGGTAATCTTCGCGAAGTCGCAAGCTGGATGGATTACCTGCCACGCGTGACCGGATACCAGGATGCCAAGCTAATCTCAGTTGCCATCAACAAGACTGGTTACACGGCCCAGCTGAATATCACCATGAACGAAAACGTAATCGCAAAAATCGGCACCTCTGTAAAGGCGGCCACCAATTGAACAAGCACTCGCTTTGGAAACTGATCACAGCCTTCGTCATCTTGGCCCTGTTGGGTGCAACCGCACTGGTGGTAGTAATGCCAAAGTTGCAGTCCATCCAATACAGCAATAGCGTCACAGATGCCACCGCCAAGCGCACCGCCCACCAGCTGCGTCAGATTGCTCGACTCAACGACCTAGACACCAAGCATGCTCAACTAGAGGCAAGGCTTGCTGCCCTGAAGCTTCAGGTGCCACAAGACTCGGCCACCTCGGCGCTCTTGAATCAGTTGCAGCAGGCCGCTGGCTCGCGCGGAATCTCCATTGACAGCATTGCGGTAGGCGAACCAAAGGCATTCATCCCGGGTATTAACCTAACCGGAGCAGACATTGCACCTGCGATTGCCAACCTAGGAACTGGCAAGCTTTTCAGCCAGGTAATCACCGTTGCTGCATCGGGTAGCTTCCGTGGGCTTGCCTCGCTTCTCAATGGAGTTCGCAACATGAACCGCAGCACAGTGGTCTACTCGGTAGCGCTCAACCGCACCCAGCAGACCAATGCCACCGTAGAAGCCTCTATCAATATCGCCTTTGAGGTCTTCTACCTCAAGCAGTAGATTGCAAGCCTGGGTAGGGGTCGAGCCTTCGGGTTCGGCCCCTTTCTATTTGATACAGGTACTGCCAATACCTGTATCTCAGACAGCTGCGGCAGGTATGGTTTAGTCATGATTCGCAGTGAAGAAATCAAAGACTTTCTTTCTACCCGCAGAGCTAGCATCACCCCTGAGCAGGCTGGCCTTCCAAACTACGGTGTGCACAGGCGAGTAAAGGGTCTGCGCCGCGAGGAAGTTGCGATGCTGGCGGGAGTGAGCGCCGAGTACTACACCAAGCTGGAGCGCGGTAATCTGGCGGGCGCATCCGATAGCGTGCTTGGTTCGCTGGCCACCGCCTTGAAGCTCAGCGACGACGAGCGCAGTTACCTATACACACTGGCCCGCAACCAGGCCGGTTCAAAGGTGATTCGCCGCACAGTGCCACCAATGACAATCAGGCCCAACCTGCAGTTCATCATCGATCAGATGAATGTTGCGGCCTACGTTCGCAACACCCGCATGGACATCCTGGGATCCAACCCGATGGCCCGCCAGCTGTTTCCTTGGCTGGGCGCGGCCGAAAGTCAGCCGGTAAATATGGCTCGCTATGTATTTCTCGACCCGGACGCCCGCACCTTCTTCGCTGAGTGGCCCAAGGCCGCTTCTGACACAGTCACCATGCTTCGGGTGCAGGCTGCTCGCGACCCTTTTGACCGAGCCCTCAGAGAGCTCATGGGTGAGCTCTCTACGCTTAGCCCCGAGTTTCGCCAGCTCTGGGCCAAGCACAACATCAGCCGCAGCCAAATTGGCCAAAAACACTACAACCACCCGGTGGTTGGTCAGCTGTACCTCAACTATCAGATTCTCAATGTGGCCGATGACCCAAACCTCATCATGCTGGTTTACAACGCGGCTCCAGACTCGGCGGATGTTGAAAAACTTGAAATCCTGAAGTCCCGTATTTCGGCAACTTCGGCAAGGTAGTTTGTTCTCAGAACAACATCGAATGAAGGACATAGACATGAAGATTGTTGTATTTGGAGCAACCGGTTTCGCCGGTGGAAACATTGCCGCAGAGCTAGCCTCTCGCGGCCATCAGGTGATTGGTGTGGCTCGCAGTGCGGCCAGCGGCACCGATGGCAACCTCACCATGCTTGCCGGTTCTATTTTTGATTCCCAGCTAGTGGCATCAACTATTGCCGGGGCAGACGCCGTGGTGGTAGCCATGCGGGCTTCAGGCACCGATGGCAAGGTCACGCTGGGTGACATCACCACAGACCTGCTGGCCATGTGCGAGGCCGCTGGTGCCCGTTTGGCTTACGTTGGCGGCGCCGGCAGCATGCTTGTGGCCGAGGGCGCTGGTCGTTTGGTGGACCAGCCAGAATTCCCAGATGCCTACAAGCACGAAGCTCTTGCCCACGCCGACATCCTGGCTACTCTTCGCGCTGCCGATACATCGGTGGACTGGTTCTATGTGAGCCCAGCCGGATTCTTCGGCAAGCAGAACCCCGGTGAGCGCACCGGTAAGTACCGCACTTCGTTGGATGTTTTGCTGTCGGACGCAGAAGGAAAGTCTTACATCTCTGGTGCCGATTTAGCGGTGGCCTTCGCCGATGAGATTGAGAATCCAAAGCACCGCAAGCAGCGCTTCCAGGTTGCCTACTAGGCTGCCGTTTGTTCCACTAACAAACTTGAAACCCAACTCAGGAGAAAAATGAACGAGTTCCTCTACTCTGTCGAGCGTGAATACAACGTTCCAATGGAAACCATGTGGCAGGCCTGGGTAGATCCAGCCGCGCTCGACACCTGGTACAGCCCAACCGAACTGAAGACCATTCCGGGTGCCACCACATCAGACGCGGTTGTTGGCGGAGTCTGGTCGGTTGGCGTTGACGTGCCTCAGTACAACCACCGCGCCTTTTTCTTTGGTAAATACAGCAAGGTAGAGCCGGGCAAGCAACTGGTTCACAGCATGCACTACGTAGAGTCTCAGGCCGAGTTTGACGCCCGCGACTACAGCTCACCGGCTCACGAGGTCATCATCGACTTTGAAGACCGTGGGGACAAGACTTGGGTGCGATTCTCGCAGTACGGTCAGCTTCCAGAGGGGCAGGCCCCGCAGGCAAAGGCGGGCATGGAAAGCTACTTTGACAACCTCGGAATCTATCTAGGTCGCTAGGAAAAAATGACTGCAATCGTAGAAACTCGTCCACTGCCGGCCATGAAGGTGCTTGGCCTCAGCCGCAACTTCTTTGGCATGATGGCTCCCACCTCCAATGGCCACGAAGTGATTCCAGAGCTGTGGGGTCAACTTTTTGACACCCTGGATGACTTCGAGGAATTTGAATTTGGCTGGGCGGTTGGTTTGATGAGCCCAGTCTTTGGCCCAGATGCCAAGCCGGGCGAAATGCAGTACTTTGCCGGTCTGGTTGTTGAAGCCGAGCCAGAGAGCCACCCGGGCTTGACCATGCGTGAGGTTGAGGCTGGGCAGTATGCCATCTGTGAGCACATTGGAACCCTGGAAGACCTGGGGGAGACCACCGCTTGGTTCTATGGAGAGTACCTACCAAGCAGCAACCTGGCAGAGCGCGAGGCTTACCACCTAGAGGTTTACGACGAGCGCTTTGACCCAGAGAGCGACCACTCGGTGGTCATGATCTGCGCGCCGATTCAGGCCTAAGGCCTGGTGCAGCCCTAAAAATTCTGTTGAGGCTGTAAAGCCTTAGCGGGGTAGGTTGGCCTCAATCAGGTTGATAATTTCAGGCGCGTCTGGCTTTACAACCGACCTAAAGCGGTGGATCTTGCCGTTTGGCAAGACCAGGAACTTCTCAAAGTTCCAAAGCACCGGGCCACCAAGTCCAAGCTGGTCCTTGCCCTTTACAAGTGCCTTGAATAGCGGGTGGCGCTTGCTTCCGTTTACCCACACTTTGCTGGTGATTGGGAAGGTAACGCCGTAGTTCAGGCTGCAAAACTCTGCGATGTCCGCTTCGCTGCCCAACTCTTGCTTGAACTGATCGGTTGGTAGACCAACCACCTTGAAGCCGCGCGGCCCGTACTTTTCGTAGAGCGCCTCCAGTGCCTCGTACTGCGGAGTGAATCCACACTTAGAGGCAACATTCACGTACATCACCAAATCATTGGCAAATGCATCGGTGCTGGTTTCGGTGCCATCGATGAGGGTTAGTGCAATGTGGTCAAGGGTCATGTTTTCACCTTACGGCAGTATTCTGAGGTCATGTCATTTTCCGGATTCAAACCCGAGTCTTTCGAGTTCTACAGCCAGCTGGCGTTGAACAATAATCGCGAATGGTGGCTGGCCAACAAGTCTCGCTACGATGCCCTGGTGAAAGAGCCGATGCTGGCATTGATCGAGGAGCTGGCTCCGGAATTTGGTGCCTGCAAGCTCTATCGTCCTTACCGCGATACCCGATTCAGCGGCAACAAGGAGCCATACAAGGAGAACGCCGCGATGTCGGTGTTTGGGCCCGGTTCCACCGGCCTGTACTTAGAGCTCAATGCCAATGGGTTGGACTTTGGTGGCGGCTATTGGTTGCCTGGCAAAGACCAGCTGGCAAAGTTCCGTGAAACCATCGATGACCTTCGCCTCTGCGGCGACCTAGAAGCCACTATCGATGAGCTGGCCGAATCTGGCTTCGAACTTTACAAGGTGGATGCCTTGAAGCGCATGCCAAGGGGATACCCGATTGACCACCCGCGAATTGAACTTCTTCGGTTGCAGCACATGGTGATGTTCAAAGTTGTGCCGCCCACCGATTGGATGTTTGGGCCACAAGCTGCCGAAGTGCTGGCGGCCGAGTGGCGCAAAGTGATGATCTGGAACGAGTGGCTGGCCGAATCGATCGGTCCTAGCGCTCTGCCTCGCACCCGCTAGTCGGCGAAGGTCTCGGGGTGGGCGCCGGAGAAGTGCCTCGATTGTTCGCTCACCAGGTTGAAGTAGACGCCACCCAATTGCATCAACTGGTTATGCTTACCGCTCTCAACAATTTGGCCGTCCTGCAGCACAAAAATCACATCTGCGTTTACCACCGTGGATAGTCGGTGAGCAATTGCGATGGTGGTGCGGTTCTTGATGGTGGCATCTAGGGTTGCTTGTACGATGCGTTCGCTAACCGTGTCCATGGCGCTGGTGGCCTCATCCAAGATGACCACCGGCGGGTCTTTCAGCAGGACGCGTGCGATTGCGATGCGTTGCTTTTCACCGCCACTTAGCCGGTAGCCGCGCTCCCCAACCAGGGTCTCGTAACCCTGCGGGAAACTCATGATGGTGTCGTGGATGTTGGCTGCCTTGGCCGCCGCCACAATCTGGTCATGGGTGGCATCGGGCTTTGCATAGGCCAGGTTCTCGCGAATGGTGTCGTAGAAGAGGTAAGTCTCCTGATTTACGATTCCGATCTTGCTGATCAGATCCTCATGACGCATTTGGCGCACATCGGTGCCGGCAAACTTCACCGAGCCGCTGTCCACATCGTAGAAGCGGGGAAGCAGGTAGGCGATTGTGGTCTTGCCCGCTCCGGAGGAACCCACGAATGCCGCGTACTGGCCTGGCTTCACCTCGAAGCTGAGGTTCCTGAGGGTGGGTTTGGTTTCGCCCTCAATTTCGGGGTAGGTGAAGGTGACGTTTTCAAACTGCACCAGACCAAGCTTGGATTCATCGATGTTGGTGGGCTCAGCCGGATCGGTGATGGAAGGCTTGAGGTCAAGGTACTCAAAGATGCGGGCGAACAGTGCCTGCGAGGTTTGCAGGTCTAGCGCAATCTGCATAATTCCCATCAGGGGGAAAAGCAGGCGGGCTTGGGCGGTGGTGAAGGCAACGATGGTGCCCACCGAGAGCGACCAGTGATGGGTGATAAGCCAGCCGGCACACAGGTAAATAATGGCCGGAATGGAAGACATGAAGATCTGAACCAGAGCGAAGAAACCCTGGCCGCTCATGGTCTGCCGAACCTGTAGGCCAATCTGGTTGCGGTTCTCGGCCGCGTAACGCTCTACCTCAGAGCGCTGGCGACCAAAACTCTTGGCAAGCAGGATACCGCTGACGCCCAATGCCTCCTGAGTGATGGCAGACATCTCGGAGAGTGATTCCTGGGTTTTGGCGGCAATCTTGGCGCGCACGCGGCCAACTCGGCGCTGCAGCAGCACCATCAGTGGCAGCATCACCATGGCCACGATGGTGAGTTGCCAGTTGAGCAGACTCATGGCCACAACCGCGGCCACCACGGTGACGGTGTTGCCCAGCACCGTTGACACCGTGTTGCTTAGAACACTGGCCACACCGCCCACGTCATTTTGTAGGCGGCTCTGGATGATTCCGGTTTTGGTCTTTGTGAAGAAGGCCAATTCCATGGCCTGCAGGTGGTCAAACAGCTTTACGCGAAGTGCACCCATGACGCTGTTGCCAACACGAGAGGTTAGGAAGGTTTGGCCTACGCCAAGCAGTCCGTTGATGACCCAGATGCCAATCATGAGGCTTACAACGTTTACTAGCAGGCCCATGTCGGGTTTGCCGCTGATGGGGAACAGACCCTTGTTGAATGCCTCTTGAATCAGCAGTGGCGGGAAGATGGAGAAGGCCGCCGAAATGAGGACAAGGGCAATGGTTCCGGTTAGTGCCAGGCGGTGTGGTTTGAAAAGCTCACCGATTCGGCCAAGCAGATTTTCGATCTTGGGAGCCGCGGCGATTCGGGCTCGTACCGCATCGGGGTCTTGGTTAAAGCGGCCCATCGGACCACCGCCACCACCACCGTGCATACTCATCAAAACAACCTAACACGCCAACGCCTGAGGGTATTCCACTGCTATGGCCCGCAAATCCAGCCATTTCAATGCTTTTACGTGTTTAATTGAAATGTGCAGATTCCACACCCAACCGCGCAGCTGTTGATCGAGACCGTCGTCAACCTGCTGGATCAAAAGTCGGTTGACTACATCACGTCTGAAGAGGTGCTGCAGCTCAGTGGAATCTCCCGTGGTTCGATGTATCACCACTTCCACGACTTTGAAGACCTGGTAGATACCGCACTCGTAAAGCGTTTCTCACGCTACATCGCAGAAACCAACGCCGGATTCATCGCCCTATCGCTTACCGTTCGCAACGTTAAAGACCTGCGTGCCGCTCTAAAGCGCATGACCCACACCGTTCATGTTCCCGAGCGCGCCCAGTATCGTTTCGAGCGAATTCGCATCTTTGGCCGCGCCTCAGAGCACCCAAACCTGCGCGCCAAACTAGCCATCGAACAAGACTCACTAACCGACACCATGGAACTGCACGTTGCCCAGTGGCAAGAACGCGGCTTCTTGGTGAAAGACTTCACCGCTCGGTCTATTGCTGTAGCGATTCAGGCCATTGTTATTGGTCGTGTTGTAGACGAGATCGCAGACAAGCACGTAGACCGGGAAGACTGGCTGGCCCTGATGGACCGAATCATCGATACTTTCTTCGTCGAGGATTAATGCGTTTCCCCTTTGCCGTTGCCGCCGGTCTCGCGGTTATCGCTCTGACGGCCCCGGCTCTGGCTGCTGCCGAAACCCTTCCGGTGCCAACGCCGCCCGGGGTAACAGCAATGCCAACGGCAACGCCCATTCCAATCATCAAGCCGGGCAAGGTTCTAAATCTTGCAGTAACCAACAACGAATTGGGTTCGCTAACCCTTTCGTGGGATGCGCCAGTGGACGACGGTTCGCTTCCGATCGAGGACTACCGCATCAGCTACAAGTTTGACCAGTACCAGAGTTGGTTGCTTTGGAAGCACCTGCCCAGCACCGCCACCAGCATCACCATTCCAGACCTACCGCTTGGGCTGGGTTTCTCTTTCTCGGTGCGCGCCGTAACGGCAAACGCCAGCTCGTTGGCGGTGCAGGTGCACGCCGACACTCCAACGCCCATCGCGCCCGCTTTTGCAAACAGCAAGGCCCGTGCGCAGTACACATTTGTTGCCAGCACCTGGAATGCCACCAGCTCAAGCCGCTTTGGTTTTCTTTCCGGCACCGATTGCGCCAACTGGGCTAGTCAGTCTTTATTGCTGCGCGGCTACAAGCAAAACTCAACCTGGCGCGGACGCTCCGGCAACACCCCAGCAACCAAGGCATGGATCTCCAGCACTGCCCTGCACAACTACATGCTTTCCACCGGGAGGGCAACGCTACTAACCGATGCCCAGCGTGACCAGGTTGCCGTTGGCGACATCGTGCAGTTTGACTGGTGGAAGAAGGGTGCCCAGGAGCACACCGGAGTTGTCACATATGTGGATCGCAGCGCCACCGGAATCAAGATTTACTACGCCAGCCACACTGCCGCAGGCATGTGGTGGAGTGTGAATCGAAGCGTAAACACCATTTACCCGGGTGCCATTGCCACCTACTTGCACCTGAGCAAGTAACTTTTGGCAGGCGAAACTCTAAGCCTTTAGAGGCTGGAAATACGCCCCAGTGCTCGTTCCAGCGCAGTTAGTGCCTGAGTGGCTTGATCGGTGTTGGCATCGTGGCTAAAGCTCAATCTAACTGCGGTGCGACATAGATCGCGGTCTAGACCCAGCGCAACAAGCACATGGGATGGCTCATCGCTACCGGCTGCACAGGCAGACCCGCTGGAGCAAATAACTCCGGCATTCTCTAGCTCTAGCAGGAGCGTTTCGCCATTGATGCCTTCGAAAGTGAAAGATGCGATGGCGGGGTGGCGCAGGCCCGAATCTGGGCTTGGTCCGGTCAGGTGAGCGTTTGCAAACTCAGCCAGCACCCTATCGATGAGCGCCGAGGAAACCGCCCGAACAGCTGTTGCGTCTTGCGGCTTTGACAGCAGCGTTACCGCCGTTGCCAACGCAACGGCCCAGGCAACATTCTCGGTGCCACTTCGGCGACCGGCCTCTTGTCCGCCGCCATGCAATACCGGAACGGTTTCGTTTCGCTGGCGAAGGTAAACCAAACCGCTGCCCTTGGGTGCTCCAAACTTGTGTCCGCTTAGGCTGAGCGCGTCCACTCCCAGTGCACCGAGCTCCAATGGCAACCAGCCGGCGGCCTGCACTGCATCGGTGTGGAACAGGGCACCAACAGCCTTTGCGGCTTTGGCAAACTCTGCAATCGGGTGGACGGTTCCAATCTCGTTGTTGGCAAGCATCAGAGTGACCAGGGTGGTGTCTGGGCGCAGGGCAGCCCGCAACTCTTCCAGGGTGATCGTGCCATCGGCGGAAACCGGAAGTAGAGTCACCTCAAAGCCGTGAAACTCTGCCAAATAGTGCAGTGGTTCTAGCACCGATGAGTGCTCGGTGGCTGCCGAGATGATGTGGCGACCGCGCGGGTTGGCAAGAGCCAACCCCTTGATGGCAAGGTTGTTGCTTTCAGTGCCACCTGAGGTGAAGACGATCTCCTCGGGTGCACAACCCAGGAAGTCTGCGCAGGTGGCATGTGCCCAATCCAGAGCGTTCTTGGCCCGCAATCCCAGTTCGTGGGTTGAAGACGGATTGCCAAACTCGGTGGTTAGAAATGGCCAGGCAGCCTGCATTGCCTCGGGTTTAACCGGGGTAGTGGCTGCGTTGTCCAGGTAGAGCATGCTTAGTCGATTGCGATGTCTAGGCCGAGGTCCAGCGACTGAATGTGGTGGGTTAGAGCGCCAACCGAGATAACGTCCACACCGGTTTCGGCAATGGCTCGCACGGTGTCTAGGTTCACGCCGCCCGATGCTTCAATGACGGCCTTGCCGGCAATTAACTCAACGCCCTTGCGCATGTCCTCCAGGTTGAAGTTGTCCAGCATGATGGTGTCTACTCCAGCAGCCAAGATGGCTGGAATCTGGTCTAGGCGGTCTACCTCAACCTCGATGTGGGTGGTGTGGCCCAGCTTGGCTCGCACGGCCTTCAGCTCGGTGGTTAGGTCCTTGCCGCCTCGAGTGAGGATGGCCAGGTGGTTGTCCTTGGCCATTACGGCATCGCTGAGGCTGTAGCGGTGGTTTGCGCCGCCGCCAGCTACCACGGAGTGCTTCTCGAAGGCGCGTAGCCCGGGAGTGGTCTTGCGGGTATCCACGATGCGAGCCTGTGTGCCGGCAACTGCGGCAACGTAGCGCGAGGTAGCCGTGGCGATACCGGCCATGCGCTGCACAAAGTTGAGTGCCACCCGTTCGCCGGTTAGCACCGAGCGAGCTTGCCCGGAAATGGTGGCAAGGCGTTGGCCTGCTTCGAAGCGTTCACCGTCGCGGATCTCAAGCTTCACCACCACGGAGGCATCAACGGCTGCGAAGGTGGCGGCAAACACGTCTGCTCCCGCCATCACGCCACCCTCGCGGGCGTCAAGTGTTGCAACGGCCTTAGCGTCTGCGGGAATCAAGTACTCGCTGGTCACGTCGCCCCAGGGCGCATCTTCGGCGAGGGCGCGAGTTACGGCTTCTTCAATAATCTGGCGAGTGAGCATTAGGCCTTCTTCACAATGATGGGACGGGCGAAATCTGGGTTGGTGGCTGGGTGGTCCAGACGATAGTGGGCCCCTCTGGATTCGAGGCGGGCTAGGGCCGCTGCCACCATGGCGCGGGCCAATCTAAGCAGGTTGGCATCTTCAAAGTCTGCAAAGGTTCGGCTGCCTCGGGCAACTGGGCGCCACAGGTTCAGCTCCTGCTGGGCCTTACTGAGGCCTGCATGGTCGCGGGCCAGGCCAACCAGGTCCCACATCAGGGTTTGCAGTTCAACACGGTCTACCACGTGCTTGTCTGGCTGCAGATCCTCTTCCATGCGCGAAATGCTTGGCATCTCGATGACTGCTAGGGGAGTCTGATCCTTTAGTCGGTCCAGTTCGAAGTTCTCTGGCCATGGTTGGTCCAGAACTTCGATGGCACGATCAGCCGAAACGATGCTCTCCAACAGCGAGTTAGAGGCAAGGCGATTGGCACCGTGCGAACCGTTGCAACCAACCTCGCCAACAGCAAAAAGTCCGGGTACTGTGGTTCGCCCGAAGAGGTCGGTGGCCACTCCGCCCATCCAGTAGTGAGCGGCAGGCGTAACCGGAATCGGCTTCTTGGCCATGTTGAGTCCGCGCTTGCGGCAGTAGGCCATGATGCTGGGGAAACGGGCATTCAAGAACTCTTCGCCCAGTGCAGTGGCGTCCAGTAGCACCGGGTCACCGCCCTGAGCCATCATCTCCTGTTGGATTCCGCGGGCCACAACATCGCGCGGGGCTAGCTCGGCGTCTGGATGAATGCGCTGCATGAAGCGCTCACCCTTGTTGTTGATCAACACGGCACCTTCGCCGCGCACTGCCTCACTGATTAGGAATGAGCCAGGCACCGCCAAGGCGGTTGGGTGGAACTGATAAAACTCGAGGTCTGCCAGCAGCGCCTTGGCGCGGTAGGCCAGTGCAATTCCATCGCCGGTGGTAACTGCCGGATTGGTGGTGTGTCTGAATAGTTGGCCGGCGCCGCCAGAGGCAAGCACAACCACATCGGCGGGAATGACACTCATTCCATTTGAGGAATAAATCTCAAGGCCGGTGACCTTGCCCGCTTTGTCCAGCATCACTTCGGTGGCAAGCGTGTATTCCAAAATGCGCACATTGGCTGCCTTCACGGTCTGCACCAGCGCGTTGCTGATGCCCGCTCCGGTGGCGTCGCCACCAACGTGCAAAATACGGGCGTGGGAGTGGGCCGCCTCTAGACCTCGGGCTAGCTCGCCCTGCTTGCGGTCGAAGTCCACACCAAACTGAATCAGCTCGTTGAGGCTTTCTGGTCCGTGCTCGCAAAGCATCCGAACCGCCGGCTCCCAGCAGAGGCCGGCGCCAGCAATCAGAGTGTCTTCAACGTGTTCTGCGATGGTGTCATCGGTGCTGGTAACTGCGGCAATGCCGCCCTGGGCGTAGTGAGTGTTGCTCTCGCCAAGCACGTCCTTGGTGACCAGGGTCACCTCGTGCTGGGCGCTGGCTTTTACAGCGGCCACCAAACCGGCGATACCGCTGCCCACCACTACAACTTTGGCCATGACTATAGCGGCTTCGCTGCCAGCATGCGCTCGAGGGCTAGTTTGGCGTCTGCCTGCACGCTTTCTACCACCGAAATCTGGTTGACAACGTTGCCCTTCACCAGTTCTTCCAGTACCCAAGCCAGGTAGGCCGGATGGATTCGGTACATGGTGCTGCAAGGGCAAATGACTGGGTCAAGGCAGAAGATGTTGTGCTGCGGGTACTGCGCGGCCAGACGCTGAACCATGTTGATTTCGGTGCCGATGGCAAAGGTGGTTGGCTCGGCGGCTGCTGCCACTGCCTTGCGAATGTAGTCGGTCGAACCGTACTCGTCGGCGGCCTGAACCACGTCGAACGGCGACTCTGGGTGGACGATCACGCGCACACCAGGGAAGTCCTCACGAGCCTTCTCGATCTGGCCCACGGTGAAGCGCTTGTGCACGCTGCAGAAGCCGTTCCAGAGGATTACCTTGGCGTCGGTTAGCTGTTCGGCGGTGTTGCCACCCAGCGCCTTGCGACCGTGCCACAGCGGCATCTCATCGAGGCCTACGCCCATCGCAAATGCGGTGTTGCGACCTAGGTGCTGGTCTGGGAAGAACAGCACGCGTTCGGCGCGTTCGAAGGCCCAGGCCAAAACGGTAGCGGCGTTGCTGGAGGTGCAAACGATTCCGCCGTTGCGGCCACAGAAGGCCTTCAGTGCTGCCGAAGAGTTCATGTAGGTAACCGGAATCACCGGAACCTTGCCCTCGGCGTTTGGTTCGCTGCCGTAAAGCTCGGTCAGCTGGGCCCAGCAGTCTTCCACGCTGGTGGTGTCTGCCATGTCTGCCATCGAACAGCCGGCGGCCAGGTTTGGCAAAATCACCGATTGGTCGGCGTTGCTCAGCACATCGGCGGTTTCAGCCATGAAGTGCACGCCGCAGAAGACGATGGCCTTAGCTTCGTCGTGCTTGGTAGCGGCAACGGCCAGCTGGTAAGAGTCGCCCAGGTAGTCGGCGTGCTGAACGATCTCGTCGCGCTGGTAGAAGTGGCCGAGGACAACCACCGAATCGCCCAGGGTGGCCTTGGCTGCAACGATGCGGGCGTGCAGCTCTTCGTCGGTGGCCTCACGGTACTCGGCCGGAATCTTGGCCTGGATGGGGGAGCCCGCCGGAATGTGGTCTGCCGCCGATGCGCCCGGTCCGTAATCTGCAACGCCCAGGTCGAACTCCCAAGGTCCCTTGGCCAGCGAAGTGCCACAGGTGGCGTCGGTCTTGCCGCCCTTTACGCTCAGCTGGATCAGCTGGTTCACGGATGCAGTTGGGTTCATGCTCTTGCCGCTTTCTAGTTTGAACTCTTGTTTAGTGGGCCGCGATCGGCCAGGCTTCGGGTTTTGTCGTAGGTGTAAAGCGCCGGTGGTCGGTTGCTGGCTCCTGCCACCACACGACCGGTTGGCACGATTGCGCCGGAAGTCTCAACCGAGCGACGGAAGTTGCCCTTGTCGATGGCTTTGCCAAGAACAATCTCGTAGACCTCGCGCAGCTGGGCCAGCGTGAACTCTTCGCCCAGGAAGCCGTGGGCTACGCGCGAGTAGTTGACCTTGGCGCGCAAACGCCAGAGGGCGTATTCAACGATGAGGTTGTGGTCGAAGGCCAACTCTGGAAGGCAGTCGGCTGCAAACCAGTGAACGTTTTCGCTCTCTACGGCGAGGTTGGACTCATCGGTGCCCACCAGGGCCCAGTAGACGATGGAGACAACGCGTTCGGTGCTGGCGCCAGCCGAGCGCTCGGGGGCGCCAAAGGAATAGAGCTGCTCGAGGTAGCGAGGGGAGAGGCTGGTGGTGTTGCGGAGGTTACGGGCTGCGGCTTCGTCCAGGCTCTCGTTGCCCTCTAGTGGGCCGCCAGGAAGTGCCCACTTGCCCAGGTGTGGTTCGCGGATTCGGCGCACCAGTGGCAGCATCAGGGCCTTGCGACCATTCTCGTCCGGGCGCAGCGCAAAGATCACAGTGCTAATGGCCAAGGTCGGCTGCATCTGGGATCCGTTCATCGATGAAAATGTGGCGTTAAAGCTAAAGACTTCGATACTTTGAGTGTTTATGACTTTAACTTAAAAGTTTACTTAATGTCAATCTGACAATAAGTAGGCCAACAGGGTATGTTTGAAATTAATCCCCGCGAAGATGCGGTGGGAGTTAAGGAAGTAGCAACATGAGCCACGCAGAATTCGTCCGAAACCTACGACCAGACCGCAACCTGGGTATGGAACTGGTGCGTGCCACCGAGGCTGCTGCCATCAGTGCCCGCCACTTCATTGGTAAGGGTGACAAGAACGCTGCAGACGGCGCGGCAGTAGATGCCATGCGAGCCTTCCTCACCACCGTTGCCATGGATGGCGTAATCGTCATCGGTGAGGGCGAAAAAGACGACGCCCCGATGCTTTTCAACGGCGAGCACGTGGGTAGCGGCGATGGCCCGCTCTGTGACATTGCGGTAGACCCAATCGACGGCACCAGCCTCACCGCAGCCGGCCGTCAGAACGCCCTCAGCGTTATTGCAATGAGCGACCGCGGAGCCATGCTGGATGCCTCCAGCGTGTTCTACATGGACAAGCTGGTTGCCGGAGCCGAGGCTGTTGGAGTGCTTGACATCCGCCTCCCAATCGCCGAGAACATTCGCCTGCTGGCCAAGGCAAAGGGCAAGGCCATTGAAGACATGGTCATCGCAGTTCTAGATCGCCCGCGCCACACTCAGCTGGTTGAAGACATCCGCGCTGCCGGCGCCGGTACCCGCTTGCTGCTTGACGGCGATGTGGCCGGAGGCATTCAGGCTGCCATGTATGGCTCGCGCATCGACATGTGCGTTGGTGTTGGTGGCAGCCCAGAGGGCATCGTAACCACCTGTGCAATCAAGGCTCTTGGCGGATTCATCCAGGGCGTATTGGCGCCAAAGGACGACGTTGAGCGAGCCGGCGGCGAGGCCGCCGGACTCAAGTTTGACCACGTGTACACCGCCGACGAATTGGTGACCAGCAGCAACACCCTGTTTGTTGCCACCGGTGTCACCGATGGCGGTCTGGTGCAGGGCGTTCGTCGCAAGGGTCCGATCATCCGCACCGACAGCATCATTCTGCGTGGCGCCAGCGGAACCATTCGTCGCATCCAGTCTGACTACGACGCCGAGCGCTGGGCCTAGTCGCGCTTTGAGAGCACGGGCCCTCTCGCTACTGGTAGCGCTAGCCGGATTCATGGAGCTGTTTGACGGCACCGTAATCCAGACTGCGCTGCCGGCGATGAGCCGTGACCTCGGGGTTTCGGCTACAACCGCCTCGATAGCCATGGCCGCCTACTTTGCCGCGGCGGCCGGTGTAATCCCCATTTGTGCTTGGCTCACCGATCGGGTGGGTGCCCGAACCGCCTTCACAAGTGCAATCGCGGTCTTTATCCTGGCTTCCATCGGGTGTGGTAGCGCATCCGATCTGTCATGGCTGGTTGGTGCGCGCATCATTCAGGGCATTGGCGGTGCCGTGATGATGACGGTGGGCCAAATCGTTATCCTGCGCGATGCACCAAAGGACAAGCTTCTAAATATCACGGCTTACCTGGTTTGGCCGGCTTTAGCGGCACCGGTTATCGCACCAGTAATCGGTGGGCTTATCACCGAATATGCGGGTTGGCGCTGGCTTTTCTGGATCAACATTCCGCTTGGAGTAATGGCCGTTGTGGCAAGTCTGCGCCTCACTCCCGGAAAACAGGAGGGGCGCGATCCCAAGCGCCTCGACATCGTGGGAGCCCTGCTGCTGGCAGTCGGGCTCTGCACTCTGGTGCCGGGACTGGGGCTAGTGGAATACGGCGCGGCTCCGGCTCGCCTTCTTGCCATCGCTCTGGGCAGCCTCTCTTTGGCCGCCGCCATTGTTTGGCTGTTGCGCCACCACAACCCGCTGCTGAGCCTAAAGTCCTATCGCTTTGCCACCTTCCGAGCCGGCAACGGTTCCGGGGCAATCTACCGTGCCGTGGTTGCTTCGGTTCCGGTGTTGCTCACCCTGCTCTTCCAGCTTGCCTATGGTTGGTCTGCGGTGGAGGCAGGACTGCTGGTAATGGTGCTGTTCTTCGGCAACCTAAGCATCAAGCCATTCGCCAATTTCTCTATCCGCCGATGGGGGTATCGCAGAGTTGTGATGAGCGCCACCCTGATCGGTGCGGCCGCGCTTGCCTGCCTGGCAACGGTGGGGGAGTCCACCACTTTATTGCTGGTTGTGCCGCTACTTTACATTTCGGGTGCCACAAGATCGGTTGGCTTCACCGCCTACATGACAATGCAGTATTTGGAGATTCCCAAGGCTGAGATGGCAAGTGCTAGCCCACTTTCTAACAGCGTGCACCAGGTGGCCACCGCAATCGGTATTGCCGGTTCGGTTGGCTTGGTTACGCTGCTGAGGGCCGCGGGAATGGCGCAGATTGGCGCCTATCAACTGACCTTCGGCGTTATTGCGGCAGTGCTTGGGCTGACCACAATCTGGGTGGCAACCTTGCCCAAAACACTTGGGGCTAAGAGCTAGCGCCCAGCCACCCGCTGTGCCACATCGTGCAGCTTGCCATTGGTGGCAAGCACCGATGAACTCTCTTCGGTGAGCGGGCCATTCAGGGCGCTGAAAGCACCACCGGCTTGCTCCACGATTGGCACTAGCGCCGCAATGTCGTAAATCTTCAGATCGTGTTCTGCCACGATGTCCACAGAGCCTTCGGCCAGGTACATGTAGCTGAGGAAGTCACCGTAGGCGCGGGTACGCCAAACCTGGCGGCTGAGGGCAAGTAGTTGGTCTAGGTAGCCAAAGGAATCCCAGAGCTGCAGGTTGTTGTAGCTGAGCGATGCGTTTTCCAGCTCCGAAATGCCGCTGACGGCAATCTGACGAACCGAACCATCAACATCGCGGGTGAAGGCACCAATGCCAGGTGCGGCCCACCAGCGGCGGCCCAGAGCCGGAGCCGAGATAACGGAAACCACAGGCTTCTGGTCTACCGATAGAGCAATAAGGGTTGCCCACACCGGCACGCCGCGCATGTAGTTGGCGGTGCCATCGATGGGGTCGATGATCCACTTACGAGTCACCTGGCCGGTGGCGCCAAACTCTTCGCCGATGATGCCGTCGGCAGGGCGTTCGCTGGCCAGAACAGCCTTCAGGGCCTCTTCAACGGCACGATCGGCGTCGGTTACGGGGGAGCGGTCTGGTTTGGTCTCAACCTTTAGGTCGAGGGCGCGGAAGCGATCCAGCGAAATCTGGTCGGCAACATCGGCTAGTTTCTGGGCAAGCTCTAGATCCGCGGCAAAGTCAGTCATGGTTCAAATTTAGCGGTTGCTGCGCCGGTGGTCTTTGGTTTGAGGCTTAGTACTCTGACTTGCTTTCCAGCGAAGTCATGAGGCGTCGCAGCGAATCCACGCGCGCGGCTCCGTGCTGGCCCAGGGTTCCAACTGCCACAGCCTCATCAAGGGCGCAGTCTGGCGAGGAAATTAGGTGGCTGCAGTCGCGCGGGCATTCCTGAATGACCCGGTACAGATCCTCAAAACTCTTGAGTACATTCTCAAAGCTGACGTGGCCAAGACCAAAGGAACGCACACCAGGGGTGTCGATAATCCAACCGCCACTGTGACCGGCGTTTTCGGGGAGTGCAATAGCGCGCACCGATGTGCTGGTGTGGCGACCACGACCGGTGACATCGTTGACCACACCGGTGGCGCGCATTGCTCCAGGAACCAGTGCGTTCACCATGGTGGACTTGCCCACGCCCGAGTGGCCAACCACAACGGTGGTTTCGCCGTCCAGCACCGAGTGCAGGGCAGGCAGGCTTGGCGCATCGGAGCGGTTGAGGATTACCGGGATATCCAGACCGGCAAAGTGCGAGATGAAGGCGTCTGGGTTCTCCAGGTCCACCTTGGTGATACAGAGGATGGGGCGCAGACCGGCATCGAAGGCCGCAGCTAGATAGCGGTCGATCAGGCGGGTACGTGGTTCGGGGTTTGCGATCGAAACCACGATCATCATCTGGGTGGCGTTGGCCACGATTACGCGCTCCACCTGATCGGTGTCGTCAGCGCTGCGACGAAGCAGACTGGTGCGAGGTTCAATGCGCACGATTCGTGCCAGGGCGCCCACAGTTGTGCTGGTATCGCCGGCAAGTGCCACATTGTCGCCAACCACCGGACCCTGCTTGCGCAGTTCCTTGGCCAGGGTGGCATCGATCATGCGCTGCTCGTCGTTTAGCAGCACTCGGTAGCGTCCGCGGTCCACACCCAGCACCATGCCGATTAGGGCGTTCTTGTGCTCCGGGCGAATCTTGGTTCGCGGCTTGTTGCCCTTTGGATTGGGGCGAATCCGAACATCGGTCTCATCAAGATCGTGAGCGCCGCCGTCGGATTCGTAGAGCCAACTCAACTAATTGGCTCCAAGCATCTGGGTCCACATGGCTGCAAAGTGCGGCATGGTTTTTGCGGTGGTGGCAATGTCCTCAACCAGAATGCCAGGCACGCGCAGACCAATGATGGCGCCGGCGGTTGCCATGCGGTGATCCTCATAGCTCTGCCACTGGGCGCCGTGGAGGTTTTCGCTCGGGTCAATCTCGAGGCCGTCTGGGGTCTCGCGACAGATTCCGCCGATGCGGTTGATCTCGGTGGCAAGGGCTGCCAATCGGTCGGTTTCGTGGCCGCGCAGGTGGGCAATGCCACTAATCACCGATGGTGAGTCCGCCAGGGCTGCAAGTGCTGCAACTACCGGGGCCAGTTCGCCACCGATGGAAAGGTCGATGGTAATGCCGTGGATCTTGCCGTCTCCGGTGATGGTAAGGCCACGCTCGTCGCGCACGATGGTTGCACCCATCTGCTGCAGGATTCCGTCAAACTCGTCGCCAACCTGGGTGGTGGTGTCTGGCCAGCCCGGAATAGTCACCGAACCACCGGCAACCATGGCTGCTGCCAGGAATGGGCCTGCGTTGGAAAGATCTGGCTCGATGGCAACGATTCCACCTGCGATCGGTCCCGGCTCAACGCGCCAAACCGTTGGCGATGGGTTGCTCACTCGCACTCCGCGCTTGGCAAGGGTGTCCAGAGTCATCTCGATGTGTGGCAGGCTCGGCAGGTGCTCGCCCTCGTGCCGCAAGGTTAGGCCCTGCTCGAAGCGGGCGGCAGAAAGCAGTAGTCCGCTTACAAACTGGCTGCTGGCACTGGCATCGATGGTTAGGTCGCCACCGCGAACCTGTCCGGTTGCCTTCACAGTGAAGGGGAGCGAACCAGTTCCGGCATCGTCAACTTCTACGCCAAGGGCGCGAATTGAATCGATTGTGGTGTGCATTGGGCGGCGGCGGGCGGCAACATCGCCGTCAAAAACCACGTCTCCGGCGGCCAAGGTTGCCAGCGGAGGAACAAAGCGCATCACGGTGCCGGCCAGGCCGCAATCGATGGTCACATCACCGGTAAGGGGCTTTGGGTTGATTAGCAGGTCGCCCGAACCGTTCTGATCCACCACTGTTCCCAGCGAGCGAAGTGCCTCGATCATGAGAGCAGAATCGCGGGAGTGCAGGGGAGCGGTGAGCAAGGTGGGCTCTGCAGCAAGTGCCGACAGCACCAGCTCGCGGTTGGTGAGCGACTTGCTACCAGGCAGTGGCACGGTGGCGTTAATTGGGCTGGTGGCTACTGGGGCCGGCCAGAGTTCTGGGGAATGATTCGCTTGCGACATTGGTTTCAAAATTACCACTACTAATCGGCGTTCAGGAGGGCACTTTGGCCAGTCTCAATCCACCGCTGACCCAATTCGGCTTTCGGCGAGTAAACTCGCACTCGATGCCAGACAAAAAAACACTCGCTTCCAAGGCCGAACTGCGCGATTTCGAAGAAGAAACTCTGCCGCTGATGCCGCTACTGCTGGCTCTTGCACGCCGCCAGACCAACTCCGAACAGGACGCCGAAGACCTGGTTGCTGAGACCTATATCAAGGCCTTCCGCAGTTGGTCGCAGTTTGAACCGGGTTCAAACCTGAAGGCCTGGCTGGTCAAGATCATGCGCAACACCAATCTCAACAACATCGAAAAGACCAAGCGCGATAAGTCGCAGGGTGCGTCCATCGATGCCCTTGAAGACTGGCAGGTTGGCGCAGCCACTTCGCTTACCGCAATGGCCAGCCGCTCGGCAGAAGCCGAAGCCATCGATAACATGCCGGCCAAGTCGGTTACTGATGCCCTTGATCGCCTGCCAGGCGAGTTCAAGGAAGTTGTGTTGCAGGCCATCGTGCTTGGCTTGCCATACGCCGAGATCGCCGAGAACATGGGTACCCCGGTGGGCACCGTGATGAGCCGTCTGCACCGTGGCAAAAAACTTTTACGCGCCGAATTGGCGGGGTACGGCCGAGAAGAGGGTTACTCGGTAGAGAATATTGACAACGGGGATAAGGGCCAAAAATGACCGAGTTCAATTGCCAAGAAACTAAGAAACACGTGCACGAGTTTCTGCAGCAGGAGCTTTCCGATGCGGAGATGAACGAGGTTGCCGCGCACTTGGCACACTGCGAGTCTTGCGAGGGCGACTACGGCTTTGAGCACCTGTTCAACACTGTTATTCAGCGCAGCTGCAACGAGGCTCCGCCCGCTGAGCTTGCCAGCCGAATCATGGCTCGCGTCCGTGAAATCAACGCCGAAGCCGGCAAATAAGGCTTAACTGCAAATCGCGCCTTCCGCTGGGAGGCGCGTTTTATTTTGCCGGCCAAAAGGTAGGCCAAGGATTTTATTCGGGTGCTGGAAGCCCCAGCCACTCGTACCAGCCACGGTTGAGGATTAGCCAGGCGATGAGGCCGTAGCCAACCTGTCCAGGCAGGTTGTGGTCCGAGGCCGCAATTTCGCTGTTCCAGCCCTCGTGGCCAACCAACGGGCGGAAGCAATCTACAAAGGTGATTCCACGTCGGCTGGCAACGTCTTCATAGCCGCTGGCCAGGTGTTCGATGTCGCGGTTGAGCTCTGGGTTGTGGCTTGGCAGTGGGCCAACCAAAAACACTCCGATGCCGGCGCGCTTGCACTCATCCAGGATGGTGGCAATGTTCAGACGGCTGCGGCTGATGGAGGTGCCGCTGGCAGGGTCTAGGTTGTTGAGCGCAATGACCAGGCGGTTATCGGTGTCGGGGGAGAAGCGTCTTCCCGCCTCGGCCTTCCAGCGTTCAGCCAGCAATCCAGAGGTTTCGGCTGGCACCGGCAGCGAGTAAATCTCGATGCTCTTATCGGTGGCCTGAGTCTTGGCGGTCACGCGGCCAACCCAGCCCATTCCGCGAGGGTCGCCGGCTGCGCTGACGGTCGAGTCGCCAAGAATGACGATTCGAATATCGCGATCTGGCATTACGACCTCTCTGGTGTGCATGGACAACGTTTAAGCGTAAAGGGGGCTGGGAGTGAATCCCAACCCCCTAGCGCAGATTCTAGGCGAAGGCGCGGGCGATCAAGTCGGCCTGTTCGGCCGCGTGAGTCTTTGCGCTTCCGGCGGCAGGCGAAGCCGAAGCTGGACGCGAGACCAGCTGAGCAACCTTTCCACCCATGTACTTTGGCAGGAATAGACCGATGTAGGTCCATGGTCCCTGGTTGGCGGGTTCGTCCTGAACCCAAACCAACTCGGCGTTTGGATACTGCTCGTAGGCTGCCTTGATCTCGTCTACCGGAGTTGGGTAGAGCTGCTCAACGCGCACGATGGCAGTCTTGCCGTCGTTGCGCTTCTGAGCCTCGGCCAGCAGATCCCAGTAGACCTTGCCAGAGCAGAACAGTACGCGGGTCACGTTGGCTGGGTTGAGACCCTGCTCATCGGTGATAACCGGACGGAAGGTGCCCGAGGTGAAGTCTTCTACCGGGCTGGAAGCAGCCTTGAGACGCAGCATCGACTTTGGAGCAAAGATGACCAGTGGTCGCTTGTGCTCGCTGTATGCCTGCTGACGCAGTAGGTGGAAGTGCGAAGCCGGAGTGGAAGGCTGAGCAACGGTCATGTTGTTCTGAGCACAGAGCTGCAGGTAACGCTCGATGCGCGCGCTGGAGTGGTCTGGACCCTGGCCCTCGTAGCCGTGCGGTAGCAGCAGCACCAGACCGCTGGTCTGGCCCCACTTCTGCTCGGCGCTAGAGATGAACTCGTCCACGATGGTCTGGGCGCCGTTGGCGAAGTCGCCGAACTGGGCCTCCCAGAGCACAAGGGCGTCCTTGTTCTCTACCGAGTAGCCGTATTCGAAGCCCATGGCTGCGTACTCGCTAAGCAGCGAGTCGTAGATCCAGAACTTGGCTTGGTCCTCAGAAAGGTTGCGCAGTGGCATCCATTCCTGTCCGTTTACGCGGTCGTGGAACACGGCGTGACGCTGCACGAAGGTGCCGCGACGGCTGTCCTGACCGGCCATACGAACTGGCACACCATCAAGAAGCAGGGTTCCAAGAGCCATCAGCTCGCCGAAGCCCCAGTCGATTCCGCCCTTGCGCGACATTTCCACGCGCTTCTCCAGCAACTGCTGAAGCTTAGGGTGAACGGTGAAGCCAGGCGGAACGTTTTTGTGGGCGTCACCGATGAACTCCACCAGCTCGCGCGAGATTGCGGTTGGGCGAGTGACCACTGGGTGGTCGCTGGCGGTGGTACCGATGCCGATTGGGCGAGGCTGCAGTTCAGCAGGCTTGCTCATTGCCTCGTGTACATCGGTGAATGCCTGCTCCAGCTTGGCCTGGAAAGCCTGGTTTACGGCCTCGTAGTCTTCCTGGCTGATGTCGCCACGGCCAACTAGACCCTCCATGTACAGGGTGCGAACCGAGCGCTTGTGCTCGATCAGGTTGTACATCAGTGGGTTGGTCATCGATGGGTCGTCGCCCTCGTTGTGACCACGGCGACGGTAGCAGATGATGTCGATGACAACATCCTTCTTGAACTCCTGACGGAATTCGAAGGCAAGTTGAGTAACGCGCACCACGGCCTCAGGGTCGTCGCCGTTTACGTGGAAGATTGGCGCCTGGATGCCCTTGGCAATGTCGGTGCTGTAAACGGTTGAACGGCTCTCCGATGGAGGAGTGGTGAAGCCAACCTGGTTGTTGATCACGATGTGGATGGTTCCACCGGTGCGGTAGCCGCGCAGGTTCCACATGTTTAGGGTCTCAGGAACCACGCCCTGGCCGGCGAATGCTGCGTCACCGTGAACCAGCACAGGAACCACTGGGAAGTCACCGTGGTAGGCGTTCTTACCCATTCGGTCTAGCTTGGCCCGCACGATGCCCTCAAGAACCGGGTTTACGGCCTCGAGGTGGCTTGGGTTGGCGGCAAGCGAAACCTTCACCTTGTTACCGGCAAGCGAGGTGACCTCATTCTCGGTGCCAAGGTGGTACTTCACGTCGCCCGAGCCCTGAACGGTCTTGGTGTCGAAGTTGCCCTCAAACTCACGGAAAACCTGTCCGTAGGTCTTGCCGGCGATGTTGGTAAGAACGTTTAGACGGCCACGGTGCGCCATACCGATGGCAACTTCGCTGAGGCCGTTGTCGGCGGCAAGCTGCAGAATCTCGTCTAGCGATGCGATGGCGGATTCGCCACCCTCAAGTGAGAAGCGCTTCTGGCCAACGAACTTGGTCTGAAGGAAGGTCTCGAACGCCTCGGCCTCGTTTAGCTTGGAGAGGATGCGAAGCTGCTCTTCGCGGGTTGGCTTGCTGTATGGGCGCTCCAGCTTGTTCTGGAACCACGCGCGCTGCTCTGGTTCCTGGATGTGCATGTACTCCACACCGATGGTGCGGCAGTACGAGTCGCGGAGGATCTTGTAGATGTCGCGGAAGAGCATCTTGGACTTGCCACCGAAGCCACCGGTCTTTAGCTGGCGGTCTAGGTCCCAGAGGCTTAGGCCGTGCTTACGGATGTCGAGGTCTGGGTGCGAACGCATCACGTACTCGAGCGGGTCGATGTCGGCCATCAGGTGACCACGAACGCGGTAGGCGTTGATCATTTCCTGAACGCGGGCAGCCTTGCTGCGCTCGTCGGTCTCGTCAACGTCGAAGTCGGCTACCCAACGAACTGGCTCGTAAGGAATGCGAAGGTCGTTGAAGATCTCGTCGTAGAAGCCACGCTCACCAAGAAGCAGCTCGTGAACCTTCTTGAGGAACTCGCCGCTGCCGGCACCCTGAATGACGCGGTGGTCGTAGGTGCTGGTTAGGGTCATGGTCTTGCTAACGCCAAGCTTGGCAATGTGCTGCTCGCTCATGCCAGCAAATTCGGCTGGGTACTCGAGGGCACCGGCACCGATGATGGAACCAGCGCCAGCCATCAGGCGTGGAACCGAGTGAACGGTTCCGATGCCACCAGGGTTGGTGAGGCTGATGGTGGTTCCTGCAAAGTCGCCAGCGGTCAGCTGGTTGTTGCGGGCACGCTTGACCATGTCCTCGTAGGCAGCCAGGTACTCGGCAAAGTTGAGGCGCTGAGCGCGCTTGATGTTAGGAACCAGCAGGGCACGGGTACCGTCTGGCTTAGGAATATCGATTGCCAGACCCAGGTTGATATTGGCTGGGTTTACCACAGCAGGCTTGCCGTCTACTTCGGTGTAGAAGACGTTCTGGCTTGGGAACTCCTTTAGCGCACGGATGAGTGCGAAGCCCAGGATGTGGGTGAACGAAACCTTGCCACCGCGGGTGCGACCCAGGTGGCTGTTGATGACGATGCGGTTGTCGATCATTAGCTTGGCCGGAACGGTGCGAACGCTGGTGGCGGTTGGAACCGAGATGGATGCATCCATGTTGGCGGCCAGAGCCTTTGGCATGCCCTTGAGGATGGTTACCTCGTCCTGAGGTTCTGCGTCCTCGGAAACCACGTTGATCGAGCTGGTGGCTGGAGCCTGAGCAGGGATTGGGGCTGGACGAGCCTCAACGCGAGTGGTCTTGGCAACCATCGGTGTGGTTGGGATGCCGCTGGTGGCTGTAGCCGGTGCGGTGGCAGCAGGAGCTGCGACTGGAATGGTGGCTGCAGGTGAGGCTGAAACCGAGGTGTCAGTGTGGCTGGCGCGCGAGGCAATGTGCTGCTCGTAGCGCTGGAGGGTAGGCAACCATGACTGGTCTACCGAGCCTGGATCTTGCTTGTACTGCGAGTACATTTCTTCAACGAGCCATTCATTGGCACCGAATTCGTTTTCCCCGTGACCGGTTTCGATCGACAAGACTTCACCTCATAAATCATGCGTTGCCCATTCAACTGCCGTTTAAGCCTACCTTCTAAAGAAAGCCCAACCGCCGGTTTCGCCAACTTACCAGCGCCCTCGCAGCAACTTCCCAGCCATTACTCCGTCAACAGAGGATGGCACCGATTTACTTTGCTTGGCTATGCTTGGAAATACCCATGGATGACCATAGTTTTTCGCAGCACTGCTTAGGTGGTTGGCACCGATGAATCAGTGGCTACTCGTTGCCGTTGGCATCGTTCTCACCTTCGGCTCGGCTCTTTTTGTGGCCAGTGAATTCAGCCTGGTAAATCTAGAACGCAACGACCTTGAGTCGCGCAGTCAGCGTGGTGAAAAGGGTCTCTCCAACTCCATCCGTGCCCTAAAGCAGACCCGCACCCACCTTTCGGGTGCTCAGTTGGGCATCACGCTCACCACCATGCTCACCGGTTTCATCGCCGAACCGGCGTTGGAACAGCTGCTGCACCCGGCGCTAACTGGGTTAGGTCTAAGCGATTCGGCCGAGAAGACCACCGCTGCAATTCTCACCATGGTGATCGCCACGCTTTTCTCGTCGCTCATCGGCGAACTGATTCCCAAGAAGTTGGCGCTTACCCACCCGCTCGAGGTCAACAAGGCCGTAATCCCATTCCAAATGGCATTCAGTTGGGTCTTTGCCATCATGATCAAAGGCCTGATGGCCATCGGAAACGCAGCAGTGCGAGCCCTGGGCATTGAGCCTCGCGAGGAACTATCTAGCAGCCGAACCGCAGATGAGCTGGCCAGCCTGGTTCGTCGCGCCGCCAGCCTTGGAGCCCTAGACCACCAGACTGCCACCCTCATCACCAAGACGCTTACCCTCAACCAGCTTGAAGCCGCCGACATCATGACCCCGCGTCCGCGCATGCACGTGATCGACCGCGATGCCTCGGTAGCAAGCGTCATCGAACTCTGCAACAAAACCGGCCACAGCCGTTTTCCTGTCACCGATGGATCGTCCGACGAGATCATCGGCCTGGTGCACGTCAAGCAGGCGGCATCGGTGCCACGTGCCAAGCGACACGAGGTTCCAGTAAGCGCAATCACGGTAGAGGCCGAGCGCGTGCCTGAGACCATGTCGCTGGAAAACCTGATGGGTCTGCTGCGTTCCAAGAGTCTGCAGCTGGCCATCGTGGTGGACGAATATGGCGGCACAGCTGGCCTGGCAACCCTGGAGGACCTCATCGAGGAGCTGGTTGGCGAACTAGCCGACGAGCACGACCGGACCAAGGTTGGTGTTCGCCGTGGCGGCGCCGGAAGCATCCTGGTTCCCGGTCTCATGCGCCCGGACGAACTCAAGGAGTTTGCCGTCAAGATTCCGGAAAGTGGTGCCTACGAGACCGTGGGCGGTTACCTCATGAGCACGCTTGGCAAGATTCCGCAGGTTGGCGACGAAGTCGAGATTGAGGGCGGAACCCTCAAGGTGGAGCGCATGGATGGTCGTCGCGTGGATCGTGTTCGATTCACTCCAGACTCGATTCCGGGAGTAACGGAGGCCGCAAATGGCTAATGCCTGGATGGGTCTGCTCTGGTTTGCCCTCATGTTGGTCGGAAACGCATTCTTCGTGGCCGCCGAGTTTGCCCTGATTTCGGCCAAGCGTGCCCAGATCGAGCCGCTGGCCGAGTCTGGAAGTGCACCGGCCAAGATCACGCTTCGTGCCATGGAGCGCGTGCCAATCATGCTGGCAACCAGCCAGATTGGTGTCACCGTATTTTCGCTGGGCATCCTGCTGATCGCCGAGCCATCAATCCACACGCTGTTGCATGAGCCGCTTCTGGCCATCGGCCTGGGCCCTGCTACCGCCGATGCGGTGACCATCGTTGTTGCCCTGGTTTTGGTGGCCTCGTTCCACGTCATCCTGGGTGAGCTCATTCCAAAACAGATCACCTTCGCCATCCCAGAGCGCATGGCTTTGATTCTCGTGCCGCTGCTCTATGGCCTGGCAATGGCGCTTCGCCCAATCGTTTGGACCCTAAACGCGGTTGCCAACCTGCTGCTGCGTGCCTTCGGTGTGATTCCGCGCGACTCGGCCAACACCGCCTACACACTGGACCAGGTGGAAGACATCGTCGAGCACTCAACTCGCGAGGGCGTGCTCTCCGACTACAGCGGCGCCATCTCCAACACCTTCGAATTCACCGAAAAGCAGGTGAAGGACATCGTGGTTCCGCTTACTAAGGTTGTTTTCCTTCCCACCGATGTGACTCCCGAGCGCGTCGAAGAGGCCGTGAAGGACCACGGCTTCAGCCGCTATCCGCTGGTTTCAAACGAGGGTGAGCTAACCGGCTACCTGCACATCAAGGACGTGCTGGAGTTGGACGACGACGAGTATCAGGAGCCGTTCCCAACAAAGCGCGTGCGCTCGCTGATCAGCTTGGCAACCAGCACCGAGCTTGAAGACGCGCTTGCCGGCATGCGTCGCGGCGGACAGCACCTTGCCAAGGCTGTTGACTCCGATGGCCTGGTGGCCGGAATCATCTTCTTAGAAGACATCCTGGAAGAGCTGGTCGGCGAAGTATCCGATGCCACCAGACGCCTGTAGCGTCTAGCTTTTAGCCTCTAGAGGTCGAAATTGGCCCGCGCATAAGGGCGTGGCCAGTACTCCAACTTTTCACCCAGTTGATGGGCCGCCTGTGCCGGCCAGAATGGGTCTGCAAGGGCTGCACGTGCAATCGAAACCACCGAAATCTGACCATTGGCCAAGATGGCTTCCGCCTGCTGGGCGGTGGTGATCTGACCAACCGCGCCAACCGGACTGCCACTGTGTTCTGCCACGTATTCGGCAAGTGGAACCTGGTAGCCAGGGCCAACGGGAATGTGCACACCTGGAATGAGTCCACCAGAAGAAATGTCGAAGAAGTCGGCTCCGGCTTCGTCACACCACTTGGCAACCTGTGCGGTCTGTTCTACGGTTAGGCCGTCTTCGCGGTAATCGGTGGCGCTGAAGCGAACCATCACCGGATAGTGCGAACCAACCTCGGCACGGATGCCGGCAACAACCTCAAGCAGCAGGCGGGCGCGGTTTTCCAGTGAACCACCAAACTGATCGGTGCGGGTGTTGGTGATGGGTGAGAGGAACTGGTGAATCAGGTAGCCGTGGGCCGCGTGAATCTGCACTCCGTCGAATCCGGCGGCAACCGCATTGCGGGCTCCGGCCACAAACGCGGCCACTACGGCTGGAATCTCATCGGTTTCCAGTGCGCGCGGGGCTGCATAGCCAGGGAAAGCAACATCGGTTGAACTGACGGATTCCCAGCCGCCATCAGCAATGGCAACCGAACCTGGTTCGTAGCCTGGCCAACCGCGGTTTGTGCTGGCCTTGCGGCCGGCGTGGGCAAGCTGAATGGCAATCTTGGCGCCGCGGGAGTGAACACCGTCGGTGACCTTCTTCCAGGCCGAAACCTGGTCTTCGTTGTAGATGCCTGGGCACCAAGGGCTGATGCGTCCCTCGGCGGTAACGCCGGTTGCCTCAGCGATGATGAGTCCAGCGCCACCGTTTGCAAAGGTGTTGTGGTGCACGTAGTGGAAGTCTCCAACGATGCCGTCGCGGTTGTCGCAGGCATACATGCACATCGGGGCAATCCAGATGCGGTTGCGGAATTCGACGGAGCGAATCTTGATAGGGGTGAAAAGCTTTGACACAACTGCTCCTGATTACCTGGGTTACTTCTCTCAGCCTAATCGTGGGTAAAAGTATTCCCTGCCGGGGCTTGGGTTCAGGTTGGTGACCCAATCGCAGTCTTTTGGCGGGCATTCTGGGCTAGCGTGGAGGCATGGAGATTCCAGCCGTCTTGCGCCTGCTGATGCCGCTTCCGGCAGCTGGCGACAACAAGTACAGCCGTGGCACCGTTGGCTTTGTAACCGGCTCAAACGAGTATCCGGGAGCCGCCATCCTTGGCATATCCGCCGCCCAGCAGGCTGGCATCGGCATGATTCGCTATCAGGGTCCTGCCAGGGTTTCTGATCTGATTCTGGTTAACCACCCCGAGGTGATTGTCACCGAGGAAATTTTCAATACCGCCCGCGCTCAGGCCTGGGTACTTGGTTCGGGTATCAACCCCAATGATGAGGCGCGTGCCAACGATCTGCGGGCAATCTTCAGAGAACCGCTTGTTGCCGTGGTGGATGCCGGGGCCCTGAGTGTCCTTGATTTCGAGCAACTGGAGGACTCCAGCCTCCTGCTAACCCCGCATCATGGCGAGGCCATGGGCTTGCTCAATCGATACGCCGGCCAGGTCCGCTGGTTCCCAGAGCGCTTCGATGACCCCGAGTACCGCAAGCAGGCGGCGCTGACGCTGGCCGAACTGACCGGGCAAACTGTTCTGCTCAAGGGCAGCGTCACCTTAGTTGCCAATCCCCAAGGAGAGGTGCTCGAAGTTGGACCAAATTCGCCGTTGCTAGCAACCGCGGGCACCGGAGACGTTTTGGCGGGTTTGCTTGGTGCGATTGCCGCCCAGAATTCGGAGTTGGCTAGAGGTTCTTGGATGGATATTGCACACCTGGGAATCGCTTTGCATTCTCGGGCTGCCGAAATAGCCGCCCAAACCGCAACGCCAACGGCGAGTTTGGTGGCTTCAGCGCTTTATCAGGCAATCGATGAATTGTTAAGGTCATGATCCCACTGCTCAAGCGCCTGGCTTTGGCACGCCCAACGGTTGTTGTCGCCTTTATCGTGGTCCACCTCTACCTGATCTGGACCGGTCTCAAGGGCTTGGGTTGGCCGATGGGCGACATCATCTTTGCCTATCACCCGTGGGCAATCGAGATGTTCAAGACCCACAGCTTTATGGGTTTGACGGTGCCCTGGGTATATCCGTACCCAAACTTGCTCTTCGTTTTGCTACCCGCATACTTCGGCCCTAACTATCAGCACAACTGGCTTTTCATGACCGGCGCCATCGAGCTGGCCGCGCTATTCGTGCTGCTTTTCTGGCCCAAGAAGTATGACAAGGCTCGCGTAGTTGCCGGTTGGGCCTGGATCATGGCCCAACTGCTGCTTGGTCCGGTGTCCATCAGCCGCCTCGACACCATTTCGGTGGCCGTTGCCGTGGTTGGTCTGGTTGCCTGGCTGCGCGCCAAGCCCGAGGTTGCAGCGATTTGGTTTGCCATTGCAACCTGGATCAAGGTCTGGCCAATCACCATCTTGATGGCCACGGTTGCGGAGGCCAGAAAGTGGCGTCCAGCCGCTATCGCAGGTTTGGCAACTGGTTTGCTGGTGCTGGTAGCCGGACTAATCGTTGGCGGCGCGCACAACTCGCTTTCGTTTGTCCTCGAACAAACTGGTCGTGGCATCCAGATTGAATCTCCCTGGGCGGTGCCTTGGCTATGGGGCAGAATCTTCAAGTGGCCAGACACCGGCCCCTACTATTCCACGGCCCTCCAGACCTTCCAAGTTCGAGGCGTGGGAGTGATGCAGGTTGCAGCGCTACTTGGCCCACTCATGTACCTGGCCTTAGCCATCACCATCTTCATGGGCTGGTTCGTCATCCGTCGTGGCGATGTGGAAGACACCTTCCGTCGCAATGAGGTGTTTGCCTGGACCGTGCTTACCGCCATCCTGGACATGATCGTCTTCAACAAGGTGGGCTCACCGCAGTACTACTGCTGGCTGATCATCCCGGTAATTCTGGGCAACATTGAACGCGTTCCAAACTGGAAGATCGTCACCATCTGGCTTGGGCTGATCTTTGGCATAACCGGTTTGATCTACCCAATCATCTACGACCACATTTTGTCTTCGCAGCCCTGGGCAACAGGAGTGCTAACCATTCGCGATGCGCTGGTTGTTTTGCTGCTGATCTTCAGCAATGTGCGATTGTTTGAGCTGGCTTCGTTCCACCTCAGGGGCAAGAAGGCGAAGGCCTAGCCCTCAAGCAGCGTAGTAAGCAGCGGCCCAACGATTTCCCGCTCGATGAGGAAGCCATCGTGACCATAGGCAGACTCAATCACCTGTAGTCCGCCACCGACAACCTCACACTGCAGGTTCTGAGCAATTACAGCCTGTCCAGTTAGCGGGAAGAGTCGGTCCGAATCGATTCCGGCAATGAGGGTGCGAACCTTGATCTGGCCAAGCGCCTCAGCCAACGAGCCGCGGCCACGCGAGACATCGTGCGAGTTCATGGCATTCACCAGCGTGATGTAGGAGTTGGCATCAAAGCGACGCGTGAACTTGTTGCCGTGGAAATCAAGGTAAGACTCAACCGCAAAGCGTCCGCCGCCACCAAGCGGGTTCACCGATGACTGCCAGCTGCGCTCGAAGCGTTCGTTCAGCTCGTTAGGGGAGCGGTAGTTGAGTAGGGCCATACGGCGCGCCAAAGCCAGACCACGGTGTGGGCCCTGCCCGGCACGAGCCTCGTAGTAGGCGCCATCCTTGAAGGCTGGGTCGGTCTTAATGGCCTCAATCTGCACGCAGTTGAGCGCAATCTGGTCTGCGGTTGAAATCGGTGGAGCAGCGATAACTGCTAGGTTTCGCAGCAGATCAGGGAACATCACAGCCCACTCCAGGGCCTGCATGCCACCCATCGAGCCACCGATTACCGCGTGCCACTGGCTGATGCCAAGTGCATCGGCGAAGAGCTTCTGGGCATTCACCTGATCGCGAATGCTGAGGAATGGGAAACGGGCACCGTATTCGTGTCCGTGGGAGTCTAATGAGGACGGACCGGTAGAGCCCTGACAGCCACCAAGCATGTTGGGGGCCACCACAAACCACTTATCGGTGTCTACGGCTAGGCCTGGACCAATGATGCCGTTCCACCAGCCCTCGGTTGGGTGTGCCTTAGACGAGCCACCGATGGCGTGAGAGTCGCCGGTTAGGGCGTGCAGAATGAGCACAGCATTGCTGCCGTCGTCGTTTCTGGTTCCCCAAGTTTCGTAGGCGATTTTGGCGCCAAGAAGTTCGCGTCCGCTTTCTAGGTGCAGATTTGCGATTGGCATCAGCTCGCGGTCGCCCAGTGGGTCGCCGTCGCGCCAGGCACCCGAAGCGGGAGGACGCCCAATTAGCTGACGACTCATCTCATCGGTGATAAACGCCGATGGGACTGTGTCTTCTGGGGTCTGAAACTCCATGCGAGTTTGATGCCTTACTTGGTGGGAAGCGGTAACGCACCAAGCCTGAAACAGCAGATGCAATGCTTCGATGTTAGCAATTGGCCCCCGTTTGCCACCACCTAGGCTTGAGTTATGTGGTTCAAGCAGATGCATCCTCAGTGGCAGTTGGCCCTGTCGGCGCATAAATCTCACCTGCATCAGCTGGAGACTCAACTGGCTAGCCAGCCCGGGCTGGCACCGCAATCCAACCTTGTGATGGCTTCCTTTAGTTCTTCTCCAGCCGATGTGCGGGTGCTGATCCTGGGGCAGGATCCTTACCCAACCTCGGGAGTTGCAGTAGGACGCGCCTTCGCTGTTTCGCTGGATACCAAACCCGTGCCGGCCAGTCTTCGAAACATTTTCAGCGAATTGGTCACCGATGTTGGCGGAGCTTTGCCTTCGGTGGATCTGGCCGGTTGGCAGCAGCAGGGTGTGATGTTGCTGAACCGACACCTAACCACCATTGCAGGCGCTGCGGGCGCCCATTTCGATGCGGGCTGGCAGGTAATCACCGATGCGGCCATCAGGCACCTGCTCGCTCTTGGGAACCCCCTTGTGCTGGTGCTCTGGGGTGCGCAGGCGAAAAGCATCAAGAAGACTTTGGGGCAGGCGCTCGCCGATGCGGCCAGTCACGTTGTCATCGTAGAGAGCCCACATCCCAGCCCGCTTTCGGCTCACCGCGGTTTCTTTGGCAGCAAGCCGTTCAGCGCAGTAAACCGCCACCTGCTCAATCTGGGGCAGCAACCGATAAATTGGAATCGGTAGGAGGCCACCTTGGCACTAGATTCAGAAACCCGTTGGCGACTAGCTCGCAAGGCCAAAGCCACCCCGGTGGAGCCCGAAGGTGACCCGGTCATCCGGCAGGCCAACGAATCCGACATGCCCCAGGTGCTGGAGATCTACAACTACTACATCAAGAACAGCGTGGTCACCTTCGACATCGACACCATGCGCCTGGGCGACTGGCTAGAGAAGTTCCGCTGGATTCAGGGTCTGGCTCTGCCTTTCCTAGTGTGTGTCAGTCCATCGGGGCAGATTCTAGGCTTCGCCTATGTTGCACCCTGGCGTCAGAAGGCTGCCTTCAAGCGCACCGTGGAAGACAGCATCTACCTGAGGCCCGCTGCCATGGGCAAGCGTCTGGGCACCAGGCTGATGGAGGCCCTGCTGGACGAGGCCAAAAAGGCCGGTGTCAAAGAGGTGGTTGCCGTCATTTCAGACAAGGGCGCCGAATCTTCCATACAGCTACACGAGCGATTTGGATTTACCCATCAGGGGCACCTTGGCAAGGTAGGTTTCAAGTTTGGCCGTTGGCTGGGCACGGTGCTGCTACAAAAGACGCTCTGAGTCTGAATGTCTCTTGTGAAAATGGGGGTAAACGCTACTTCTAGCACCCCATTTAGCAAGTAAATAGATACCGTTGAACGGTGAAGCATTTTCAGCGCGGAATCCTTGCGTCCTTGACAGTGGCCGCCCTCTCAGTGGTGGCCTCTATAGCTCCAATGTCGGCGCAAGCCAGTTCGATGCCGGTTTCGATACCAGCCGACGGGGCAGCTGTGGGTCTCAATCTTCACTACCGCGCCGGCACAATCGCTACCACCGCGCGATTCAACATTTCTGCGCAGCTGGCTAATCTCGGAATCCACGTAACCAGCGACCGCCCCTTGGGCACCGGCTGGCACGCGCTTACCTTCCAGGCTCCAACCACCACAGACCAGGCACTGCTTGCCCTCAAGTTGGCCACCGCCAACCCTGCCGTCATATCTGGTGGCATCGATCGATTCACCAGAAGCGCCGCAGCTCTAAACCACACTCCTTCGCAGTTAGCCGCCCCTTCGGTTGCTACCACTGCGGCACCACGTGGTGGCGCCTATGTTGGAACCACCAAAACTGCCGCCTTCAAGCCTGCCTCGGCTCCTGCATCGGTCACAGTCAACGATGGCTTCAGTGCAGCAGACCCAAACACCGCGGCGGTAACCGCCAAGTGGAAAAAGCCGGTTTTGCTCAACGGCGGCACCATTTCCGGCTATCAGGCTCAGGCCAGCTTCGATGGGGGCAAGACCATCAGTAATCAGCTGATCTCGCTCACTCCAAGCCAGACCCGCACAACCATCAACAATGGCCTAACCGCAGGCGCTCCTGTAAGCATTCGTGTTGCGGCCATCACCAAGTACCGGGGCGTCTCCAAGGTTGGTGCCTACAGCGCTTGGAAGAGTGCAACCCCAACCACGCTCCCGGTAGCCCCAACCTTCAGCACACTTGCTCTGGCATCTGCCACCCAAAAGCCAAGTTGGTTGGCATATTCATTGGCCGATGCGGGAGGCTTGCCGGTTACCTTTACCGCCACCGCTTCCGCGGCTGGCCAAACCGATGTGGTTTGCAAGAGCACAACCACCACCTGTAACTTTGCGGGCCTTACACCTGGCATCACCTACACCGTCAAGGTATTCGCCTCCAACATTCATGGCAGCAGTAAGGCCGTCGGAGCCTTCCAGGTAACCGACCCGCTTTACAAGCAGCAGTGGGCGCTCAACAGCAAATACGGCATCAACATCGAATCGGCCTGGCAGCACACTCACGGCACCTCAAACGTCACCGTAGCCGTGCTGGACAGCGGCATTTCGGCCCACCCAGACCTAGATTCGCAGGTCTGGCGCAACACCGATGGCACTGTCTACGGCTACAACTTCGTCACCAAGACCTCAGACCCAACCGGCCCAGGCTGCAGCGCCAACCCAACAGACCCAAACAGTGCCAACGAATGGCACGGCACCCACGTGTCGGGCATCATTGCGGCTGCTGCCAACGATCAGGGCATTGTGGGTGTAGCGCCAGGCGTCAAACTTCTAGAGGTAAAGGTCATGGGCAGCAACGGCGGCTCTAGCGCCGACCTAATCGCTGGCCTCAACTGGGCTTCGGGGCGAGACATCCCTACTTCCAATGCCTGTGGTGTGATTGCCAAGAACCTGCACCCAGCTCAGGTCATGAACCTTTCTCTTGGTAATGCCAACGGCTCCTGCGACACCGGAACCACCTCGGTGCTCGGTGCCATCAAGGACATGGGCATCACCGTTGTCACCGCAGCCGGAAACGATTCCTATGAGGCAGCTATCTCGTACCCTGGTAACTGCTTCCCAACCATCAACGTGGCTGCCTCAACCTACGATGGCAAGATTGCCAGCTACAGCAACTTCGGAGTGGGCGTGGATATCGCAGCGCCGGGTGGAGATCAGACTGTACCGGCCGACTTGCCTGTGGGGGACACCAGCGGAATCCTCAGCACCTGGAACACCGGAGGCGAGAACCTTGCCTCAAATGCGCCTCCAGCGCTGGCTGCCACCCCCACCTACAAGGATGAGATGGGTACCAGCATGGCGGCACCGATGGTTGCCGGTGTGGTTGCTTTGCTTTACTCGGTGAAGCCAAACATCAACTTCGACCAGGTCTGGCATGCCCTTAGTGACACCGGTAACTACACGCCGTTCCCAGCGGTGAAATCTGTCCTCAACAATGGAAATCTTTCGGTGGATTGCTCCACCGCTGTTCCAAACACGCGCACCGGCTGTGGCATTGGCATTGTCAATGCAGGTGCTGCTGTTGATGCTGCCAGCAAGATGAACTAGGCACGCAGGCAAAACAATAGCCAAGGCTGATCCAGCCCCGCGCCTAAACCCCGCTTAAATGCGAAATAGCCCTGATAAATCAGGGCTATTTCTACTTGGTGCGGAAGGTGGGACTTGAACCCACACGTCTCTCGACACAGGAACCTAAATCCAGCGCGTCTGCCATTTCGCCACTCCCGCAACCCATAAAGCATACCTGAATTTGTGGATAACTTTTTAACCTTCCCGCCAAAAACTGAAATCGTTGGTTTCGAATGGAGGGGAAATGTCACTAATTCAGGATTTAACCAGGGGTGCCCGCGAGCTTTTGGTGGAGGACCGAGACCGCTCACCACAGTCTGCAATCGACCAATTGCTTGATTCCATGGCTCTCGAAGGCCATCCAATCGGTGATGAGACAGTTGTTCGAGCCTCTGCCCTTCGACAACTCAGTGGCTTCGGCGTGTTGCAACCATTCATCGAAGATCGTGACATCGAAGAGATTTGGATAAATCGACCAAACCAGCTTTTTGTAGCCAGAGGCTCGATAGTTGAAACCCTTGATGTCAACCTCAGCGAAGAGGACCTGCGCACCATCGTGCTGCGGATGCTGCGCAACAGTGGCCGCCGAATCGACACCTCCATGCCGTTCGTAGACGCCGCGTTGCCTGATGGATCACGTTTGCATGTTGTCATCCCCGATGTCACCTCCAGGCACTGGTCGGTGAATATCCGAAAGTTTCCGGCTCGAATCATGACCCTGGGTCAGCTGGTTGAGCTTGGATCGATAAGCCAGGCTCAAGCCCAGTTTCTGAGAGAGAAGGTTTTGGCGGGCAGCAACATTCTGATTTCGGGGGCCACCCAGGCCGGCAAGACCACCATGCTCTGCGCCCTTTTGAACGAGTTGCACCAGCAAACCCGCCTAATTACCTGCGAGGAGACCTTCGAGATCCGCAGTGAACTGGCCGACTGGGTGCCGATGCAGACCAGACAGCCCAACTTGGAGGGCAGGGGCGAGATTCCTTTGCGACGCCTCGTCAAGGAAGCCCTGAGAATGCGCCCAGGCTATTTGGTGATTGGCGAGGTGCGCGAAGCCGAGGCCTTGGATCTGCTGATCGGAATGAACAGTGGCATTCCTGGGGCCTGCACCATTCACGCCAACTCCGCACAGGCTGCGCTGATCAAGCTCTGCACGCTGCCACTTTTGGCCGGCCCAAACATCTCAGGCGATTTCGTTCGCCAAACGGCCGCGCAGGCAATCAATCTGGTGGTTCAGTGTTCAAACTTTGGCGCGAAAGGTCGCCGCGTCACCGAGATTTGCACCGTGGAGACAAACCACGATGGCCATCCAGTGGCTAAGGCGGTAGTCCTGTGAGGTGGTTCAAGTCGCTTCTTGCCGAAGCTGGGCTCGGGCACTTTTCTGCAATGCGGCTGGGGCTGCTGGCGATTGCAGTACTTTTCTTTGCCTCTTTGGCGGTTGCCAAGCTCACCGGCCTGGCGGGCATTGGTGTGGCGGCATTCTTCCTCGGTGTTGCCCTGGCCATCGAAATGTTGAAGTCAGTTGCCAAGGCCAGATACAACGCGCTGATTGGGGCCTTGCCAGAGGTTTGCGAGTCCTTGGCTTCGGCGGTGGCAAGTGGCCAGGAACTCAACAGTGCAATAGCCGATCTGGCCGCCAACGGGCCAAGAACCACCCGAAAATCATTTGAGGCTTGGATTCGTCTGGATGAGCTGGGCATTCCTTCAGACCAAACCTTGGATTGGCTTTCGGTTGAACTCTCTAACGTCTATGCCGATCAACTGATTCAGTTGCTGCGCGTAAGCGTCAAGAGCGGTGGTTTTGGCCTCGTGGCCAATCTGGGTCGGCTGGCCAGCAGTCTGCGCCAGCAGGTGGCTTTACACGGCGAACTGCAGGCCAAACAGGGTTGGGTTACCGGCACGGCAAAGTTGGCCCTGGCCGCCCCCTGGGCAATCGTGTACCTACTTGGACTGCGCGGGCAGAACTCCGCCTTCTATAACTCGGCCGTGGGCATGACCCTTTTGATCACCGGGTTAGGGGTTTGCCTCTTCGCCTACCTGCTCATTGGAATCCTTGGCCGCATGCCAGCCAGCAGAAGGGTGTTTGGGCAATGAATCGGAGCTTGCTGGAAAAACGACTCAACCCTCAAACCTCGCTAAAACTTCGCGACTTCTCGATGGTGTCGCTGCGATTCCGGGTGGCAAAACCAGATCCTTACCTTTATGAAGTTCCCCAGCACCTCGAGATAATCGCTGCCCGTTTAGCCAACGGCGAGAACATCTACGGAGTTCTCACCCAGCATTCCAAAGCCCAGGGTGATTTTGCCAAGGCTCTAGGTCGGCTTTCTAGAAGGCTTCAACTGGGCGAATCTCTGGAGGCGGCTCTGCTGATGCTGGATAGCGAGTGTGCTTCGCCCATCGTTGCCGAGTTTGTAAACAAGGTGGTACTCAGTCTCCGCCGTGGAAGTCAACTTGCCGACCAACTGAACCTGCTGGCCGAATCGGCAAGGAGCCAGCTACGAATCCGACAGCTGAAGGCCGCCGGTCAAAACGAAGTGAAAATGCTGGTGCCGCTGGTCTTTTTGATCTTGCCCGTCACCATTCTGTTTGCCATTTTTCCGAGTCTGCAACTTCTGCAGGTCGGTTTCTAAGAGAGAGAAATAATGTCGAAAATCAACCGAATCGTTGGAAAAGTGAAGGCGCTGTTGAATCAGGACCGCGGCGATGTTCCGGGTTGGGTTCTCATCACGCTTATGACCGCAGCGCTTGTGGTCGTGATATGGACCATCGCGGCACCGGCACTCAGTCAGGTGTTCGATCAGGCAATGAGCAAGGTTGCGTCCTTTTAGCGGGCCGATCTGGGCTCGATTGGGTGGGGGAGACCGAGGCTCGGCACCGCTTGAGTTCTTGGCCTTCGGTGTCCCCACACTGGTTGTGACCTTGATTGTTTGCCAGCTTCTGGTGGCCGGTTACCTCAATAACCTCATTTTGGATGCCGCCATGGAGGGTGCTCTGGTTGCCAGTGCAGCGGACGGCAACGTATTGGTTGCCCAGGACCGCGCCAAGCACGTGCTCGCTGCGGCCAGCCCAGGATTGAGCGTCGAAGTGGAGGTGACGGATGATCAGCTGGACGGGGTCGCTGCCAAGGCTGTCACGGTGAGAAGTCGCAGCCCGCTGGTTATGTTCGGCGCAATCCCGCTAACCCAGACTGCGAGGGCCTTCGATGAAAATCCGTGAAATCATTCGCGATGACAAGGGCTCAGCCATCATCGAGTTTGTTGTGCTGGGGCTCTTGGCTCAGTGCCTCATTTTGACCTTTGGTCTGGGTGCTCTCCAACTTCAGCGTCAACAACTGGCAGTAACGCTGGCCTCCAGGCAAGCGGTTCGCCTCATGACTCAAGATGTTGGTGCGGGAGGCCGGCTAGATTCGCTGAGCCAAGACCTCGAAAGCTCCTTTGGTCTCTCCGAGGGCACTTTGACTTTGACGGTAAGGCCGGAAAATCCTGAAGCTGGCCAAATGGTGTCGGTGACGGCAACCATAGATGCCACGCATTCCACTTCGACGATGAGGATGCCGCGATGAATGACGAAGGATCGATTGCGCCCCTGGCAATCCTCGGGGTGATGCTTTCGCTTGTGCTTGGGCTGGTTGTGATTTCAGCAGATCAGGTGTTCCAACAGCAGCGGTCGCTAAACACCGTTTCTGATTCCCTGGCACTGGATTTGGCGGACCTGAAGTTACAACCTAAAACCAAGCTGGACTTTGGAATGGCCGTTGGCGAGTTGGCTCAGCTATCTCAGGGGCTTCACGGTCCAGCGGTTTCGCTGGCCCAGTTTTGGCAACCAAGCGAAAGTCGGGTTTCGGTGCGGATATGTCAGCAAAACCGTCTGCGTTGGCTACCGCTCACTGGTTTGCTCTCCAAGAGCACGCTTCCGGATGTGTGCGTCACATCGGTGGCTGAAAACCGCTAGTTATTTGATGCCGTTGCGCGGCAGCGACCAGTAACCAAGTCCGGCTCCGGCCAAGCCCAATGCACCGAAGACCAGCATCGAGCCAGGCAACAAGATCGTTGCCGTCATGAACCCGAGCAGAATCGGGGTTGCGGCTGTGGCCGCATCGATCATCAAGCGGAAGGCCGCCAAGAACTCGTTGCGCTCTCCAGGTGGAGCAAGATCGGCTCCGATGGTGAGGACCAGGCCGCTTCCGGTGGCGTTGGCCAGTGAGAAGAGCAGAGCCACCAGCACGAAGGCAAACTCGTTGTGGGCAAAGGTTAGGGCTACCACGCCCATCGATAGGCCGATGAGGGTTGGCACCAGAGCTGCCCGGCGACCGTAGCGGTCCATGATTTGGCCACTGACGTAGAACAACCCAAAGTCGATGGCGCCGGTAATACCGATGATGAGCGAGGTGGTTCCCGGGTGCATTCCAATGTAGAGACCCCAAAGTGGCAGTCCAAGACCACGAACCGTGCGCATCACGGATACCACGGCCGCCGATAGGCCAGCCGTCAGAAGCTTGCCGCGGTTGTCCATGGCAACGCGGTAGGTGGAGATTTTCTCAACCTCGGTGACGTCTGAAACCGCATCTCGCGGGCTGAAGAAGAGTACGGCTGCGGAGAGCATCGTGGTTACCACGGCAACGTAGTAGACGGTTTGAACTCCGGAAAGGTAGATGATGAGCGAACCCAGCAGCGGACCAACCAGCATGCCGCCGCGGAAGATGCCGCCCATCAATGAAAGTGCCCGTGCTCTCTGGGCAAATGGCACGTGTTCGGCCAGCCAACCGTGTCGGGCAAGGCCATAAACGGAGGTCATGGCACCAACTAGCACCATGGCGAGGGCCAGCAAAAGCAGGGAATTGGTGAGCTCGGCGGCGATGTAGGCCAGGCAGGTGGTGAGTCCGGCAGCAATCATGGAACGGCGCTCGCCAAGAATGGCAACCATTCGGGCTGCCGGTACGTCCCAGAGAACCTGACCGATTAGCGAGATTCCGGCGATGAAGCCCGCCAGCGAGAGGTTGGCACCCAGGTGCTCGGCGGCTGAAGGCAGAATCGGTAGAACAGCACCCTCGCCAACCGAAAACAGGAACGAAGGCAGGTACACCGGAAAGATCAAGTCGCGTTTGCGGAATTCGGGGGAGGCGTTCGTCACCTATCTAGCCTAAACCTCTCGTCTGAACGGTCTTCGCCTAATGGCTTGGGCTCGCCGTTAAACTAGATGCAAATGGCTGAACTTGATATCACTGCAGAAATCCGCGATCTACGAAAGACCATGGATAGCGTGAGCGCCGTGGTTGACCTGCCAAAGCTTGCCGCGGAGATTGCGCAGCTTGAAGAGCAGGCCGGTGTGGCAAATCTCTGGGATAACCCAGATGTGGCCCAGAAGGTAACCAGCGCTCTCAGTCACAAGCAAGCCCAGCTCAAGCGGGTTTCTGAAGCGATTGGGCGCATCGAAGACTTGGAGTTGCTGGCCGAGATGGCAAATGCCGAGCAGGACTCCGCTGCCCAGGCCGAGGTTCGTCAAGAACTGATCTCAATCCAGAAGGTTGTAGCCGAGCTTGAGGTTCAGACCCTGCTCAACAACGAGTACGACGAACGCTCTGCGGTCATCACCATTCGCGCCGGTGCCGGCGGCGACGATGCCACCGATTTTGCCGAAATGCTGATGCGCATGTACCTTCGCTACGCCGAAAAGCACGGCTACAAGCGAAACGTGCTAGACATCTCCTATGCCGAGGGTGCCGGAATCAAGAGCGCAACCTTTGAGGTTGAAGCACCATTTGCCTATGGAAACCTCTCGGTGGAGGCAGGAACCCACCGTCTGGTGCGCATGAGCCCTTTCAATTCGGCTGGAAAGCGCCAGACCTCATTCGCCGCGGTTGAAGTTGTGCCGCTCATCGAGCAGACTGATGCCATCGACATCCCAGACGCCGATATTCGCGTAGACGTCTTCCGGTCATCGGGGCCAGGTGGGCAATCGGTGAACACCACCGACAGCGCTGTGCGCATCACCCACCTTCCCACCGGCATCGTGGTCTCCTGTCAGAACGAGAAGAGTCAGCCACAAAACAAGGCTTCGGCAATGCGTGTTCTTCAGAGCCGCCTGCTTGAGATCCGTCGTCGCGAAGAAGAAGCCCACAAGAAGCAGCTGGCCGGGGATGCCACCGCGTCCTGGGGAGACCAGATGCGCTCATACGTTTTGGCCCCGTACCAGATGGTCAAGGACCTCCGCACCAACTTTGAGGTCAACAATCCAGACGCAGTGTTTGATGGCGACCTGGATGGATTTATCACCGCCGCAATTCGTTGGCGCAAGCAGGCCGTAGCAAACTAGCAGCTGGCTGTGAATCTGCGGTTTTAGCCCGTGTCTGCGGGGTTTATCGCCCTGTTTCTCCTAGTGTTAACGCACAATGATTCGCATTGATAACGTAACCAAGCACTATCGAGGCGCCGCTCGTCCGGCCCTCAACAACGTCACCCTCGAGATTGAAAAGGGCGACTTCGTGTTCTTGGTGGGAGCCTCCGGCTCGGGCAAGTCATCGTTGATGCGCCTTATTCTGCGTGAAGACGTCCCAACCAGCGGCCTTGTCTTTGTGTTGGGCGAGAACCTCAAGCGAATCCCAGGTCGTCGTATCCCTTACTTCCGCCGCAAGATGGGCATGGTTTTCCAAGACTTCCGTCTGCTGCCTAACAAGACAGTGGCGCAAAACGTGGCGTTCAGCCTCGAGGTAATCGGTAAGTCGCGTGCCTTCATCCAGACTGCAGTGCCAGACGTGCTAGACCTCGTTGGTCTTGGGCACAAGGCAAACAACCTTCCAAGCGAGCTCTCCGGCGGCGAGCAACAGCGCGTTGCCCTGGCCCGAGCTATCGTCAACAAGCCATCCATCTTGCTTGCCGACGAGCCAACCGGAAACCTGGACCCAGCCACCTCCGAGGACATCATGCGACTCATCGAGCGCATCAATGCTCAGGGCACCACGGTAGTGATGGCCACGCACGATCGGGGCATCGTAGACCGCCTCAAGAAGCGCGTTGTGGTTTTAGCCGACGGCGAGATCATCAGCGATGAGCGCGGAGCTGGATATCGCAGTTCCGAGACCACCGTGGTTGGTTCAAAGAGTTACTTCGACGAGATTGAGGGAGCCGAATAATGCACCTCGGTTTCGTGTTCCGCGAGGTTGGCCAGGGTCTCCGTCGCAATGTGTCGATGGTCATTTCCATCGTTTTGGTCACCTTGGTTTCCCTCACCTTTGTTGGTACCGCGCTGCTGCTGCAGTTCCAGATCACCCAGATGAAGAACTACTGGTACGACCGCGCGCAGGTTGCGGTTTACCTCTGCACCGACACCTCGCCGAGTGCCGCCTGCCCGCAGGGCGAGGCCAGTGCCGATGTAAAGACCGTGGTGGAGCAGAAGCTCAACTCGCCACTGTTGAAGCCATACATCTCCAAGTACTACTTCGAAGACCACCAGCAGGCATACAACAACTTTGAACAGCAGTTCAAGGGCAACTCGGTGGCAAAGTACGTAACGGCTGCCCAGCTAAACGAGACCTTCTGGATCAAGTTGAAGAACCCAAACCAGAGCCCCGTCATCACTCAGAGCTTCTCTGGAATTGCGGGCGTTGAGGAAGTGCGCGACCAGCGCAGCTACCTGGATCAGATCTTCAGCATCCTCAACGTTGCATCGCTCGCGGCTATCTCGGTGGCGGCACTGATGCTGCTTTCGGCAACCCTATTGATTTCCACCACCATTCGCCTCAGCGCACTTTCGCGTCGTCGCGAGTTGAGCATTATGCGTCTGGTTGGTGCCAGCAACTTCTACATCCAGCTGCCATTCATCCTCGAGGGTGTGGTGGCTGCAACCATCGGAAGCGTGCTGGCCAGCGGAGCGGTGCTGGGTATTGTGCAGTTCTTCGTTCAGGGCTATCTGGCAACCGCATTGCCATTCACCAGCTTCGTTGGGCTAAATCAGGCGCTGATCATTGTGCCAATCCTGGTTGGTGCGGGTGTCTTGCTGGCCGCCTTTGCATCGGGTGCAGCAATTAGGCGCTACCTCAAGATCTAGCAAGTTTGTTAGAGTGATTGGCTGGCCTACAAAAGTGCCAGTGAATTTATAGTTTTCAATCCAAGGATGTAGTTGTGCCTAGAGAATCGGGTCAGAAGGTTGTTGCCACCAACCGTAAGGCTCGTCACGACTACCACATCGAGGATCGCTACGAGGCTGGTCTAGTTCTTACCGGCACCGAGGTTAAGTCGCTTCGAGCCGGCCGTGCATCGTTGGTTGATGGCTACGCAACCGTTGAAAACGGTGAGGCTTGGCTGGAAAACGTTCACATTCCTGAGTACACCCAGGGCACCTGGAACAACCACCTAACTCGACGTCGTCGTAAGCTGTTGCTAAACCGCCAAGAGATTCACAAGTTGGCGCGCGAGCTAAAGGAGAGCGGCTTCACGCTGATCCCGCTGAGCATCTACTTCCTGAACGGCCGAGCCAAGGTTGAGATTGCGCTAGCCAAGGGTATGAAGGAATACGACAAGCGTCAGACCCTCAAGGAGCAGCAAGACACCCGCGAGGCTGCTCGCGCGATGTCTACCAAGGGCAAAGACTGGTAGCAAAAGACTTGGCAGGGGATTCATAGCAATCTCCCAGCCTAGATGTCAGGGATGCGAGGTATCCTTGATGTAGTTCGGAACGGTTTGCAACGGTCCGATTGGTAACTAAATATGGGGATGATCGGTTTCGACAGGATTTATTGATATCTGGAGAAGCGTGCCGAGAATGTAGCGTCAACTCGTAAATGTCCGCTGCAAAAGATAAGTGCTGATGCAAATCGCGCTGACTTTGCCCTCGCTGCCTAGTAGCTAGCGAGCCCGAAGTCCGTCTGACCACATTTGATTTCGTTGTGGATCCAGGCGTCATTTAGAAATCTTGCTGAGCAGTTACGCCTTAGGGCTGTTCGGGACTTGAACTCAGGCTGGGCTTGTCGGTTTGGTCGTTTTACGCTGTGACCGGAGCCAAGTAGAACCATAGTGAAACTACGCACGTAGAAGTACACGTATCTAAGTTTTGGACGGGGGTTCAATTCCCCCCATCTCCACCAAATTGATGCAACCATCGAAAGATGGGGGCCTTCGGCCGGCGAAGCGATAGCTTCGCTTCGCTGTTCGGCCTCGCATCTCCACCATGTTTCTCTGCAAAGAGACGCAAGAAAATAGGCCTTCCGATGGGCCTATTTTTGTTTAACCGGGATTTGAGCCGGTCACAGGTTTCTGAGCCAGGAAAGGGCTTAGTAGCCCTGATAGCGGCCTGGACGGTGGTTCATAGCCAGGCTGAAGTTGAGGATTACCGCGCCCACGGCCGAGTAGAGCACCAACAGCGGGCTGGTGATAGCCAGCGAGGCCAGGATGATGACCGAATCGAAGGTCATCTGCACGTAGCCGGCACGCCAACCCCAACGATCCTGCGCGATCACGGCAAGAACTGTGATACCGCCCAGGCTGGATTGGTGTCTAAAGATCACCAACAGTCCAAGCGCCAACAGCAGGTTGCCAGCAATCGAGGCGAAGACCTGATCCACCGAAATACTGCCAAACTCAGCTGCGATGTATGGCTCGAAGCCAGCAACCAGCAACACGCTTACCGCGCTGCGCAGGGTGAAGTTGAGGCCCTTGGTCATCAGGCCAATGGTGAGGAATGGCACGGCCAACGCAAGATAGATGTAGCTGAAGGGAACCGGCACTACGTAGTTGATCAGTAGCGATAGTCCGGTGGTTCCGCCGGTAACTAGGTGAGCACTGTCCAGCAGGAACATTCCAAAGGCGGCAACAAAAGTGCCGGTGAGAATCGAGGTCACATCGTTTATAAACGAGTGCTTGGCGCCCTCTGGTGCCGAGCCATTGTTTGATGCCATGTGTTTGCCTCTCTAGTTCCTTGGATACGCTACAGCACCGAGGGGAGGGGGCGGCCTTGCCACACTGGAGTGGTGCAGCCTGATGGGCGCGAGGCTCCAACTAGGGCAATATTGAAGCATGTCTGCTTCGTCCCAACTCCCATGGTTTGTTGCCAATGGCAGCGTCATCTTCGAGTCGGTGGGTATTTTGTCCTACGCGCTCTCCGGCCTCATCGAAGCCGCCCGCAAGAAGCTAGATCTGGTCGGTATGGTCATGATGGCCGCTGTCACCTCGTTCGGTGGCGGAACCCTGCGCGACATCTTGCTGGACCGCAGGCCATTCTTCTGGGTTGAAAACCTGTACTGGATTTACGTGATCCTTGGCCTTTGCATCGGTGCTCTGCTGTTTATGCGCGCCAGGCACCTTGATTTCACCGAGCGCGCCATGCAGTGGCCGGACGCAATCGGTCTGGGAATCTTCAGTGCCGGTGGCACGCAGATTGCACTGCAGGCACACATGCCACCAATCGTGGCCGTTGTCATGGGTGTGCTCACCGCAGTGTTTGGTGGCGTGGCACGCGATGTGATGGTGGTGGAGATTCCAAAGTTGTTCATCGACCACCAGCCTTACGCGGTCTTAGCTTTTACCGGTTGCTGGATTGTGGTGATCGGAGATTCGCTGCACTGGCCAGACTTCGTGTCCCTTGGTCTCAGTGCCGTATTCATCATTGCGCTAAGAATCAGCGCGATTTTGTTTGGGTGGCGTCTTCCGGTCTGGAAGGTTTAGCTCAGCAAAACTGGTTGGCCGGTTAATGGCAGGGGAGCGCCAGGAGCAGAGCGCTAAGTGGTGTTAATCGCAGAGCTGAGCAACGCGCTGTGGCGTCACGTTTAGCAAAACAGCGATGTCTCGCATGGTGAGGCCCTGCTCGCGAGCGCGACGAACTACGTCGCGGATCTCGTGCGATGCCTGCTCCTGAAGCTTGGCGGCCTGAACCATCTTTTCCTGCGCAGACTGAATGTCGCAGACGATGCCTGGCATTACTGCCTCGATGGTCACCACGATGTCGCAGATTGGCTCGCCCAGCTGCTTGTTAGCAAGCTGCTTGATTAGTTCCTCGGCCTTATCCAGGCGCTTAGTGGTGGCCTTGAAGTTATCGAGCTCGGGGCAGTTGACTACCCACTCGTCATTCTGACGCTCGGCCTGTGCCTTAATCTCCAACGTGCTCACCTCTTCACTAATCTTAACAAACACGAAAATCTGTCAACCCCCACTTGACTTATTTAGTCAAGGGGTGCTTTACTATTCAGTGTAAGCAGAAAAAGGGAAATAGACAATACTTTCTGCGGTTTTTGAAAGGACCAAAATGAACATCGTTGCAATCGTGGCCGCCTGGGCCCTAACCGTATTCCTCAGCCTCGTCTTCTTCAAGGCTGGCCGTTTCAAGTTCACCGCACCAATCGAGACCCTTGCCGCCGCAGGCATGGCCTGGACCAAGCAGATTCCTGCCGGTCTGGTGCGCACCATCGCGCTTCTTGAGATCCTCGGCGTTGCAGGAATCGTATTGGCGCCTATCGCCTCCGAGTTCCTAGGCTTCGGCTGGGCACAGCCTTGGGGCGTAGCAGCTGCCGCCGGCCTTACCCTCACCATGATCGTTGGCGCAATCATGCACATCGTGCGTGGCGAGTTCAAGTACACCTACAAGATCAACCTGCAGGTTATCGCTGCCGGTCTAGTTCTTACCGTGCTACTTGCCCTCTACGGCGGATCTGTTTTCGCCTAAGCAATAGTTTTATAGCCGGCCCTGCGGGCAACTCTTTCGAGGGTTGCAAGCAGGGCTGGTGCCGTTAACAGGGTAAGAACGAGAGTGGTTATCGCTCTTCCGGTATCCCAGGCCAGACCGCCAGTAACCAACTCGAAGGTGAAAAAGCGCTCGAGGTTGCTGGCCAGGGGAGCGCCAGCCAAGTACGAGATGCTGGAGCCATTCCCGGCTAGGAAAGGCCAGTTCCACATAGTCATCAAGGCGCCGTAGGCGTAGGCGCCCACAACTGCCAGCACCGATAGCCAAACCAGCTTGAAACCGATGCGTTTTGGATGCGGCAGGTGGCCTGCGGCAAAGCCAAGCAGACCGGCAGCCATCATTTGGAATGGCAACCATGGCCCCACTCCGCCGGTAAGCAGCGCGCTAACCAGCAACGAACCGGCTCCCATCAGATAGCCGAAGCTGGCACCAAAGGTGTAGCCGGCGATGAGGATTAGGAAGAACGCGGTCTCAATGCCTCCGGCGCCGGCACCAAGCATGCGCACCACCGAATTCAGTGCGATTAGTACACCGAGGATGGCGATCTGCCGAGAATCGATGCCACCGCTGGAGAACTCGGTGAGCATCAGAAGTACTAAGACCGGCATCAGAACCATGAAGGTGGTCTGGGCAAGTGAGGCTTGGGCCGAGCCGTCGTGATTGATCAGGAGTGGCCAGCAGAAGATTGCGATGGAGAGGACAGCAACCACGTAAATCAGCAATCGAGCGCTAAATCGCATCTGCCACCTCCTGCACCGTGAGGGCGCACTGGGTGATTTGCCAAACCTGGGGAGCGTATTCACCAAGGGTGGGCAGGATCTGGGCAGCGGATCCCTGGGCGATTGCGCGACCGCCCTCCAGAACCAACATGTGGTCGGCTAGGCCGGAAACAAACTCCACATCGTGGCTGGCCAGCAGGATGGTTATTCCGTTTGCGCGCAACTGCTGCAACTGCTGTGCCAGAGCGTGCTTAGCCTGGTAGTCCAGTCCGCGGGTTGGCTCGTCCAGCAGCAAAATCTCTGCACCCTTGGCAAGTTGGATGGCAAGTGCCAATGCCAACTGCTGACCGGCAGAGAGGTCTCTTGGATGACGCTTCAGGTCTATAGCACCCACCAGGCCAATGAATAGAGCTTCGGTGGTTCCCTTAGGAGCGTTCGCAAAGTCATCGGAGTCTTCCAGCTCCTGCGCGATTGACGAAAGCAGCAGCAGGTCGCTGGCAGATTGTGGCACAAGCGCCAGATGGTGCAGTCTCTCGGTGGCCTTTAGGTCAGCAGGATCCTGGCCATCGGCTAGCGTCACGGTACCGGAGTGAACCGTTTCGCCCAGGATGGCCCAAAGAGTGCTGGATTTACCCGAGCCATTTT
>JBDLVH010000083.1:0-6632 GCA_039804865.1 Actinomycetota bacterium
CTGCGCGTGGATGAGCGCACCCGCAGTGTGGTGAAGTTCATCAAGTACCCGCCGCTACCGGCCGTTGCCAAGGTAATTTACCGACTGCTGTTTGACGCCGCGGTGGTATCGCTTGAACCCGAGTATCGTCAGATGCTTGACCTCAAGCCGGCTCCGCGCTGGATTGTGAAGCCAACCACGCGGCTGGTGCTGCGAGCGATTCGTTGGATCATTGGTCCAGAATCTCCCATCGAAGAAGCGGGCCGCGACCGGCTGGTAAGAATCGGGGCTTGGAGCCCCGCCAACTAGGCCAGTTGCTCCTTGAAGAAGCTGTCGATGCGCTGCCAGGCATCGGCGGCCTGTTCTGGTGCCGGGGCAATGCCCAGCACGCGCTTGAGGATTGGCTTGAGTAGCGGCGGACCCGCCATAACCGGATTCATGAAGGCGTGCCCGGTGTCTGGGTATTCCTTCACATCGTGCTTTACGTTGTGCTTGGTGAGGGCAGCCTCCAGCGTTTGGGCCGCGCCCTTCAAAGACTTGTCGTTGGCACCAAACGAACCGATGATTGGGCAGGCCACGTTCAGGATCTCATCTAGGTTCTCTGGTAGTCGGCCATAGTTGACAGCCGAAACGTCGTAGCCGCGTCCAGCCAAAACCAGCGCAAAGGCGCCACCCATGCAGAATCCAATAACTCCAACCTTGTTGGAAGCCTGGGGGAGCGCGGTGGCAAAGGAGCGGGCGGCACTCACATCATCGAAGGCCTGACCCTTCTGAGCGGTGAGGGCCTTGAAGGTTGCGGTAAGGCACTTGCGAGCACCGCCGCGGCTAAAGAGATCAGGCATGATCGCCAGATAGCCGAGGGACGCCAGCTTGGCCACCTGAGCGCGCATCGACTCGTCGATTCCGAACACCTCGTGGACAACTACAACCACTGGGAACGGCCCGGCCCCATCCGGAATGCCCAAAAGGCCAACCAGAGCAGAATCACTTGAAGGTATTTGTACTTCGCGAAGTTCCATGGGGTAACACTAACAAGGGGTTAGTTGCTCTAGGCCTTGATGCGGCTGCGCGGTGGCACAAGCGCCCACAGAATGGCGCCGGCATCGATGAACTCTTGAGTGATAGCCGATTGGGTGGCGCCAAGCACTCCCACGGCTCCAAGTAGCATGGCCACCACAGCCAGCGTCATACCAAATCCCGAGGCCTGAAGGGCGCGTCCACGAGCTCCCTGGGCAATGTCCACCGCAACTGCAAGGTGACCGATGGAATCTTCCACAATCACCACGTCTGCGGCTTCGCTGGCGGCGGTTGCTCCGCGAGCGCCCATCGCCACACCGACATCGGCAGCAGCCAAAGCCGGCGCATCGTTGATTCCATCGCCAACCGCAACCACCGTTCCCTTGGTCTTGGATCGTTCCGCACGAAGCAACTCAAGCTTCTGCTCCGGAGTGCACTCCGCATAGAAGCCATCGGCGCCCACTGTGGCGGCAACGGCCTCAACGGTGGTCTTGCGGTCTCCAGAAACCAAAAGCATTCGCTCCACACCGATGGCGCGGAGGGCCGCAATGGTTTGGCGCGATTCCTCGCGAACCGGGTCGTCCAGGCCAAGCAAGCCAACCAACTGGCCGTCTACCTCGATGGCAACCAGCAAAGACTCGGTGAGGTTGGCCCATTCGGGTAGATCCGCGGCAGGCTGACCCACTCGCACTCGGTGCCCGTCAACCATTCCGCTGAGTCCAACTCCGTGCTGCTCGGTCACATCGTTGGCTTTGGAAAACTGCGCCTTGGCCAAGGTGGCATAGCCAACGATTGCCTGCGCAACAACGTGTGGGCTCTGCTGCTCAAGCGAGCCGGCCAGGCCCAGAATCTGGGGCTCATAGGTGCCAGGCGCAAAAACTGCTGCGGTAACCTGAGGTCCGCCATGGGTGAGCGTGCCGGTCTTGTCCAACAGAATCACCTTGGCGCGGGCCAGTTGCTCGAGGGCGGCACCTCCCTTGATGATGGCACCCTTGCCAGCCGCCTTGCTCATGCCCGCAATGATCGCAACCGGTACGGCCAGAATCAGTGGGCATGGCGTGGCTGCCACGATGACGGCTACCGCAGGGTGATAGTCACCAGTGATAATCCAGGTGCCAGCCGCCAGCAGAAGTGCAAATGGAACAAAGCGCACGGCCCATTTATTGGCGAGACGAACCGCGTGCGAAGACTCGGCCTGGGCCTGTGCCACCAGTCGAACCAGCGAGGCATAGGTGGAGTTCTTGCTGTCGGCGGTGGTGATCAGTTCCACTCCGCCATTTGTGTTTACAACGCCCGAGGCCACCTCGGTGTTTGCGGCTCTGAAGACCGGCAAAGGCTCACCCGTAAGTGCGCTCTCATCGAAGGTGCCAGCCGTTACCAACTTGCCGTCCAGCGGCACCACCTCTCCGCTGCGTACCAAAATGTGCGTTCCGATGGTCACCGCATCGAGGGGAGTGGTCTGTGGGTTTCCGCTGGCATCCAGCACCGATGCGGTCTGTGGCGCGCGCTTTAGGAGGGCTCCCAGCTGAGCGTGGGCTCGCCCCTCGGCCCAGGTTTCGAGGGCACGGCCGCTGGCCAGCATCAGGGCGATAACGGCGGTAGCAAGCCATTCGCCCACAATCGCGGTGGCCAGCAGGCTGATTACCGCAAGAACATCCGAGCCGAGCGCGCCCTCGCGGATGGCATCGATCAGCCAGCGGATGCTGAGAATCAGGCCAACCAGGCCACTGAGACCCCAGCAGATATCCGCGCCGATGGAGATGCTTCCGGCTTGGAATCCAAGCCCCACAACCAGCCCCAAGACCGTTGCGGTAACAAACCAATAGCGCTCAAAGAAATCTCGCATGGTTTGATTCTTGCACTTAATGGCGGCCGTCAGGTGGCGGGCATAGACTTGCGCCATGAGCAACAGAGATGTTTCAGAACCGCTTATTCAGTTCCTCGGTGCTGCGGGCACGGTAACCGGTAGCCGGTTCCTGCTGCAGTACCAAAACACCAGAGTGCTGGTGGACTGCGGTATGTTCCAGGGCCTCAAAGAGCTGCGCGAGCAGAACTGGGCTCCGTTCCCGGTAGACCCGGCAACCATCGATGCCATTGTCATCACCCACGCCCACCTAGACCACTCCGGTTATTTGCCGCGACTGGTGAAGCTCGGCTTCAAGGGCTCAATCAATCTCACTCACTACACCGGTGCACTGGCAGAGGTGATTCTGCGAGACTCCGCCAGAATCCAAACCGAAGATGCCGCCTACGCGGCCAAGAAGAAGTTCTCCAAGCACGAGCACCCGGTTGCGCTCTATGAAGAGGCTGACGTTGAGAAGACTCTCAAGCTATTTAGGGAGCAAGAGTTTGGTCAGCGTATTCGCATCGCAGACGAGGTCTTCGTCACCTTCCACCCATCGGGTCACATTCTGGGTGCTGCCTTCCTCGAGGTTGAGTTCTTTGGCAAGCGCCTGATGTTCACCGGAGATATGGGCCGTGACGACCACCCTCTCTTGGTAGCTCCGGGCAAGATTCCTGCCGGCCACTTCGACGCCCTGGTCACCGAGAGCACCTACGGTGACCGCGAGCACCCAGCCTCCACAATCGGCTTCGAGGAATCGATCACCGCGACCATCAATCGTGGTGGTTCGGTCTTGATTCCGGCGTTTGCGGTAGACCGCACCGAGGTCATCTTGGTTCGTCTTCGTCAGGCCATGGAAGCTGGCAACATTCCTCGCGTTCCCATCTATGCAGATTCACCGATGGCGTTGAAGGCTCTGGCCTTCTATCGTGAGGCAATCGACAACCGCTCCGGCGAGATTCGTCCAGAGATCTCCGATGAGTGGACCGGGCGCGATCCATTCGACCCGGGCACTCTGGTGGAGCTGTTCACGCCTGAGCAGTCGAAGACCATCAACGACCCCAAGTCACCCTCCATCATCATCAGTGCCAGTGGTATGGGTACCGGTGGGCGAGTGGTTCACCACCTGCGAGACATGCTGCCTAAGGCTATCCACACCGTGATCATGGTGGGCTACCAAGCGGTGGGCACCCGCGGGCGCTCGCTGGTTGATGGCGCCGAATACGTGAAAATGCACGGCGAACTGGTTCCGGTGAAGGCGCAGATCGAGCAGATTCAGTCGTTCAGCGTTCACGCCGACAGCGATGGGCTAATCGATTGGCTGGGCAGTGCCAGCGAAGCCCCAGGAATTGTTTTTGTGGTGCATGGCGAAGAGGGCGCGGCCAAGGTGTTTGGTGATCGCATCAAGTCGCAGCTGGGTTGGAAGGCCCACGTGCCTCACATCGGTGAGCGCGTAAGCCTCTAGTTGGAGTGATTTTTGCGGCGACGTCGAACGTTGATGTAGCCAACAACCAGCACTAGCAAAACCGCAATCGAGCCCACCGCAATAGGCAAGGTGGCATCGCCCTGCGCGGGAGTGGTGCTTGGCGCTGCCGAGTTGCCGTTTACCTGAGTGGTCACGGCAATCGGTGAGGCCATTCGGCCGGCGCATTCGGGGCCTGGTTCAACTAGTCCGGCACTCTGGTAGCCAGTGCTGTTTGTAACGGTGAAATCGAAGCTGCCCTCGCTTGGGTGGCCATCGTTGCTTACGCTGCGCCAGTTGACGGTGTACTTGCCTGGCTTGTCCAGGTCAACCTGGGTGCTGGCCTTGGCATCCGAAACCAAGATGCAACCGTTAGACCAGGTCTGGGAATCGGACCCGGCTGGACCAGTAACCTCGATGGCCTCGCCCGCGTTATCTGGGGTGGCCATGATGGGCTCGTTGAAGCTCACCGATACATCGATGATGCCTGCCGCCACCGTGCTATTTGCCGCCGGGTTGGTGCCCAAAATCTCATCGTGGGCCGACGCAGGTCCGCCGAGGGCGATCAACGACAATAAAGATGCGGCTAAAACAGCCAAGGCAGCAGTGCGTTTCATGCTTCAAGTTTATAAATTGTTTCTAAATGGCGCGTATGCAGGCAAACTACAATCAAACAGGGGCCTTTTTGCCCGCAATCTGTTGCGCCCGCGGGCCAGTCAACTGGGAGATGCATGTCTGAAGCCAAGCGCTTTGCCTACCTAAAGGAATCGCTAATCGGTGCGGGAGCGGGAATTGCCCTTCTGGCACTGGTCATCGCTGGTTTCAGTGTTAGCGGCATCAAGGTTTCGCCAACCACAACCGCAGGCGGCAACAACGGTGGCGGTGCCAGCAACAGCGCAAGCGCCAGCCCAAGTGCCTCAATGTGCTCGGTGCAGGATCTGGCAAACGATGAGCGCTTTGGCAACCTGCAGGCCATGGTGGTAAACGCCGCAAATGAGCAGGTCTTGCTCGACTACAAGGGCGAGCAGGCTTCGGCCACTGCCTCCACGATGAAGCTGCTCACCGCTGCCGCTGCGATGCAGATTCTTGGCCCAAACTACCGAGTGCAGACCCGCGTCTACCGCGACGCCACCGATCCTGGAACCATCTACCTTGTTGGCGGCGGCGATGTCACCCTCAGCCGAACCGCACCGGGCAAGCAGAGCGTCTACCAGGACGGACCAAAGCTAAACGATCTGGCCGTGCAGATCAACCGCACCTTTGGAACCAGCCCAATCACCAAGATTGTGGCGGATGGTTCGTTGTTCACCGGCCCGCAGTGGCTTGCCGGAGTTGACCCAACCGAACGCACCAACGGTTACCTCAGCCTCACCAGTGCGCTGCAAGTTGATGGCGACCGCAAGAACCCAACCAGCGAGACCTCGCCTCGTTCTACCAGCCCAGAACTGACCGCAGGAAACGCGCTCAAGACCACCATCGGTGCAAATGCAACGAGTGCCACCGTGGTTACCGGAATCTTGCCGCAGTCGGCAACCCAGATTGCCACCGTTCAGTCGCAGCCAATCAGCAACTGGATCAACCACATGCTGGCCGTCAGCGACAACACCCAAGCCGAGGCGCTAGCTCGTCTGGTTTCGCTGGACCAGGGCTTCGACGGTTCGTTTGCCTCGCTGGATGCATCCACCAAGAAGGCCCTGGGCACCCTGGGCCTAGACACCACCGGAATCACCATCATGGATGGTTCGGGTGAGAGCACTCAGAACGCGGTTAGCCCGGCATTCATGATCAAGCTCATGAAGCAGATTGCCGCCTCGGCAGGCAACCTAGCAGTGGTCAAGCAGTCGCTTCCGGTTGCCGGCGAATCTGGTTCGCTCCAGTCTCGTTTCAAGGGCGCAAACGTAGACGCCGATGGTCACGTCTTTGCCAAGACCGGTTGGATCAAGCACGGTTACACGCTGGTTGGTTACATCCAGCCAAAGGACGGCTCCACTCTGCTGTTTGCCGTGTACGCTCTCGGCCCGAAGGTGGCTGATAACGCCAAGGATGCAATCGACAACTTGGTTACCGGCTTCTTCCGCTGCGGCCTTGCGCTTGGCCCGGTAACCCAGGTAACCCCAACCGCAGTTCCAACTCCGAGCCCAACCAAATAGGTAGTTATGCCACTTGTAGAGCTTCACTTTCAGTCGCCTCACCACGGCGCAATGTTGGCTCGCATCGGTACCCGCGGTGCTCAGCTGGTTTCGCTGCAGCGCTCATCGGTGGAGTTCATTCAGCCGGTAAAGCAGGGCTATCCGGTGCCATGGTCGGCCGGAATCGTCATGGCTCCGTGGG
>JBDLVH010000084.1:0-3603 GCA_039804865.1 Actinomycetota bacterium
GTTTACCAGTGGCGCAAGCTTGCAATCAAGGGTGTAATCGCTTGGTTCATGCACCGCGGTTACCACGGTCTAGCCATGCCAATGTGGGAGCGCAAGCTTCGCGTTGTAGGCGACTGGATGGCACAGTTCTTCTTGGGCCGCGACATCGCTGGCACCCCAGAGGTAAAGACTCCACGCTTACAGTTCGAGACCTTCGCGTCTCGTCCAAAGGCCTAAAGCTTTAGACATTCGCCCGGGTCTCGAAAGAGGCTCGGGCGTTTGTGCTTTCGGTGGCAACACCGATTGCTCAGCCCCTTTATCCCAATGGCAGAGGAAGACGACTTAAAATCGTTTCAGTGTCGGTTCGAGTCCGACAAGGGGCACAAATGCCAGCTATCGCCTTATGGCGGTGGCTGGCATTTTTCTATCGGTCTGAATGCTGAGAGTTGTCTGGGAACTGCCTTAGGTGTCGGCAGTTAGTCGTACCATAAGCATTATGGATATCGCACTTTACGTTCTCATCGGTCTCGTAGTCATCGTTGGCATTTACCTGTGGTCTACCTACAACGGTCTAGTAACCCTCAACGTGCGCGTTGACGAGGCCTGGAGCGACATCACCGTGCAGCTAAAGCGCCGCGCGGACCTCATTCCTAACTTGGTAGAGACCGTCAAGGGTTACGCAACCCACGAGTCTGCTGTCTTCGACAACGTAACCAAGGCACGTGCCGCCACCGTTTCGCCTCAGGTGCTTTCGCACCCAGCGGCTGCCGCCAAGGCGGAGGGCGAGTTTGCCGGTGCCATGAAGAGCCTGTTCGCCGTTGCAGAGGCATACCCTCAGCTTCAGGCCAACCAGAACTTCCTGCACCTCCAGAGCGAAATTTCGGACACCGAAGACAAGATCATGGCCGCCCGTCGTTTCTACAACGGTGGCGTTCGCGAGTTCAACACCAAGACCAAGACTTTCCCAAACAACATCTTCGCTCGCAACCTAGGCTTTGCTGCTCGCGAGTTCTTCGAGGTGGCAGACTCTGCCGCCATTCAGGATGCCCCTCAGGTTAAGTTCTAAGGCCCTAACTTCACACTATGTACAAAGCTATTGCTGCTAACAAGCGCAACACCTGGATCATCATTGGTCTGTTTGTTGCTCTAATCGCCGGTCTTTCTATCTGGTGGGGTCAAGCCACCGGCAATGGTTCGGGCGCAATCATGGTCATTGTGATTGCCGGCTTCTATACGCTCATCCAGTACTTCGCGGCTGGTTCTATTGCCGTGATGATGTCCGGTGCCCGTCAGATTCAGAAGTCGGACAACCCTCGCCTCTGGAACACGGTTGAAAACCTGGCAATCACCGAAGGCCTGCCAATGCCTAAGGTCTACATCATCGATGATGCGGCTCCAAACGCCTTCGCCACCGGCCGAGACCCAAAGCACGCCATCGTGGCTGCCACCTCGGGTCTGCTTGCCATCATGGACGACAGCGAGCTTGAGGGCGTAATGGCCCACGAGATGAGCCACGTAAAGAACTACGACATCCGCGTAAGCACCATCGTTTTCGGTTTGGTTTCGGCCATCGGCATCATCGCCGATATGGCAATCCGCATGGCCATGTTCAGCAGTATGTTCAGCGGGGGAGACCGCGATCGCGATCGCAACGACAACGGCTTTGGCTTGGTTGCGATGCTAGTTGGTCTAGTTGCCAGCCTGATTGCATTCTTGATTGGCCCACTGGTTCAGGCTGCAGTCTCGCGTCAGCGCGAGTACCTGGCCGATGCCACCGGCGCCGAGATTACCCGCTACCCAGAGGGTCTGGCAAGTGCGCTTGCCAAGCTGGGGCAGTATGGTCGCCCAATGAAGCACGCCAGTTCGGCCATGGCTCACCTCTACATTGCAGACCCAATCAAGCCAGGTTTGGTGGAGCGTGCTTTCAGTACCCACCCGCCAATCCCAGAGCGCATCGCGCGCCTCAAAAAGATTGGCGCTGGCTTCTAAAGCCCTAGGCTTCGAAGTCCGGCGTTTAGGTCGTGGGCCAGTGTGCCAACCGGCTCAACCTCAATGGTCTTCAAGCCCTGCCAGCTTCGCACGCTAATCAAGTGACGGGCCAGGTCAGTTCCAAGCGCAATAGCTTCTAGCGGGTCAATGCCAGCCTCAACCCAGGCGGCCTGCACCCGAAGTACTCCGGCTTGCCTATCGCTCTTCAGGTCAACGCGACCAACTAGGTGGCCGTTGCGAAGAATGGGTAGCGTGTAGTACCCGTACACCCGCTTCTCGGCAGGCACATAGATTTCAATCTTGTAGTCGAAGCCAAAGAGCCGCTGGGCGCGGTCTCTAAACCAGATCACCGGATCAAACGGGCTCAGAATGGTGGTGCGGTTGGCTGGCGCTCGCTTGAACTCAGGGTCATTCTCAACCGCAACTCTTCCTAGGTTGCCAAGGAAAGCCTTGTCCTTCCAGCCCTGCACCTTTACCGGGGTCAGTTCGCCGGCCTCAACCAACTCATCGAAGGCCTGCTTGAATCCTGACTTGTCGGTTACGGCCTTCTGGCGGTGGTAGTCAGCTATGTCCTTCTGGGTGGCAACCCCAAGGGCATCGATGGCCTGGCGGATCAGTGCCTTTCGGCTAGGAAGCTCCTTGGAAGTTTTGAGCGCATCCAAAACCGGCGTCGGCAGAACCTGTTGCGGAAGTGCATAGCGTCGGCTGAAGTTGTCTCGCCCGGCGCTGGTTAGCTTGCCAGTGATGAAAAGCCATTCCAGGCCAAGCTTCACATCGCTCCAGCCCCACCACGTTCCCTGGCGCTTATTGCGGTCGTGCTCGATTTGGGCAACGGTGAGTGGCCCCTTATCGGTGATTTCAGCCAAAATCCACTTAAGCAGGGGCTTGTTCTCGGCTGCGAAGGTGGCCCAACGGCCCTCGCCGTTCTTGGCGGCATCCATTCGCCACTTGTAGAGGGGGAGGTTTTCCACTGGGATTATCGAGGCTTCATGGGCCCAGTACTCCACAAAATGGCGCTCAGGGGCTTGGGAACCCACATCGGTGGCAAACAGGCCCAGTGAATCCTTCTCAAACGCCCCTACGCGGCTGAACACAGGCATGAAGTGGGCGCGCTCAAAGACATTTACGCTGTCTATCTGCAGCAGCCCCAGGCGGTCTACAACGTCCAGCGGGGTCTTGAGATTGCCATTGAGCCCCAGCGTGTTCAAACTAAGCTGGCGCGCCTCGGTAGTGCTCAGGTTCAGCATCTGCCAACCTCTCAAACTAGACTTTTACCAGCATAAATAAGAAACGGGTACTCATGACATCGCACGCTCCGGTAGTTGTTCCAACTCTGCGAGATTTCGAAGACGCCCGCAAGATTGTTTCTGAGATTGCCACCCAAACCCCAGTGCTTCACAGCGCCTACCTATCGGGGGAGTGCGGTGCCGAAGTATTCCTCAAGGCAGAGAACCTGCAGCGCACCGGTGCCTACAAACTTCGAGGTGCCTACAACCGCATTTCCAAGCTAACCCCAGCCGAGCGCGAGCGCGGTGTAGTGGCCGCCAGCGCGGGAAACCACGCTCAGGGTGTGGCTTTGGCCAGTAGTCGTCTGGGCATCAAGGCCACCATCTTCATGCCGGTGGGCGCCAGCCT
>JBDLVH010000085.1:0-5713 GCA_039804865.1 Actinomycetota bacterium
GAGCCGCCCAGAGCATGGTGTAGCCAGCCTGTGCGCCTGCCTGGGAGTAGGTGCCGATTCCCGAAGGGTCGTCATCGGCTGCACCGGTGACGATGCCCGGGCCAAGCCTGGCGAAGTAACCAGAGGAACGGATGTTCGCTCGAGCCGGGTGATGTGGCCCAACCCCCGAAAGGTTCTTAAGGTGCTTGCGCTGGCTGGCCATTTGTTCCCGATCGCCTAGAAGAGTGTTGGGGTCTCGGTCTTGAGTCCGCGCATCGAGTCGTAGTCGAGGACTAGGCAATCGATGCCGCGGGACTGAGCCAGGGTTCTGGCCTGAGGCTTGATCTCTTGCGCCGCGAAGATTCCGCGCACCGGAGCTAGCGCGACATCGCGGTTTAGATACTCGAGGTAGCGGGCCAACTGCTCTACTCCATCGATCTCACCTCGGCGCTTCAGCTCGATGGCAATGGTGTTGCCGTTGGCATCCTTGGCGAGGATATCCACGGGACCGATGTCGGTGAAGTATTCGCGGCGAATCAACTCCACACCCTCATCCACCAGGTGCAGCTGCTCGGCAAGCAGCTCCTGAAGATGCGCCTCAACTCCGTCCTTCACCAGACCAGGGTCGTCGCCTAGGTCATGTTCCAGCTCCTCGTGCAGCTCAAAGATGTTGATCTGCAGCATGTCGGCAGTCTTCACCTGTTGCACCAACCAGGTCTCGACGACACCCAGTTCGGCGGCCTCCTCGGAGGCAGGCTTGCGATCGATGGTGCAGGGTGGATTCATCCAGTTGAGCGGCTTATAACTGCCGCTATCGGAGTGCACCAGAATGCTGCCGTCGTTCTTTAGCACCAGCAGGCGCTTGGCTCGTGGCAAGTGAGCCGAGAGTCGCCCGGCGTAGTCCACCGAGCAATCGGCTATAACCAAACGCATTTACTTGCCGCCAGCTTTCAATAGCTTCTCTTCCAGCGCGGCAACCTTGTCCAAAAGATCACCGATTGCGGTGTCCTGCTCGGTGAGATGGGCCTGAATCTGCTTGGAATCGTGCAGGATGGCATCGGCGTCGTTGTAGGTGGCGATGGCGCGCTCGTCGGCTGCCTTGGCCTGAATGTTCTGGCCCACGATGATGATTGGCAGCAGCACCAGCTGCAGGAAGGTCTGGGCAACCCAGCTAACAATGACCACAGTGTTGCCGCTGGCGAGGGCACCCGGCAGGCTAACCAGGGTAAGTGCGAAGAACGCGTAGGCCGCCCACATGGTGCCGATGCGATTGGTGATACCGAGGCCCAGTCGCAGGTTGAAGCGTTGGATGGCCGAACCTTCGGAGTTCTTGCGCTTGCCGATATTGGCACGAGTGGCCGGACCGTGCTGTTTGCGAACGGTTTCGTGAGGATTTTCGCTGTATTTGAACTGGCTTGCCATACCGCAAGACTACCTACTAAGCGGGTAAACTTAGGCGCTATGGCCATGAAAATTACTGTCATCGGACTTGGTTACCTGGGAGCAACACACGCCATTGCAATGGCTGAGTTGGGCCACGATGTAATCGGTATCGAGGCAAACCCAAAGCGTTTGACCGACCTGCAAAACGGCGTTGTTCCGTTCTACGAACCAGGGCTGGACGAGGCACTGCAAAACGTGCTTGCCAAGGGCAACATCAAGTTCCAGGAGAACCACACCGAGGAATCGCGCGAGGCCGACCTCCACTTCCTGTGCGTGGGCACCCCGCAGCTTCCTGGCTCCTACGCTGCCAACACCGAATACCTGCACTCCGCGGTCAAGGCACTGGCTCCTTTCCTTCGCCCCGATGCAGTGGTTGCCGGTAAGTCCACTGTTCCGGTTGGCACCAGCGCGGTTCTCACCAAGGTGCTTGCCGAGGCCGCCGGCTTCCAGCCACACCTGGCCTGGAACCCAGAATTTCTTCGCGAGGGCACCGCGCTAGAAGACAGCCTTCGCCCAGACCGCATCGTCATCGGTGTCAACGACGAGCGCTCGGCCGAGCTGCTGCGCAAGGTCTATGAGCCAATCACCGTGCACGGCACCCCATTCCTTACCACCGACATCCCAACCGCCGAGTTGGTAAAGGTGGCCGCCAACAGCTTCCTGGCAACCAAGATCTCGTTCATCAACGCCATGGCAGAAATCGCCGAGGTTTCCGGAGCAGACGCCGTGGCCCTTGCAGAGGCAATCGGCTACGACGAGCGCATTGGTAACAAGTTCCTGCGCAACGGAATTGGTTTCGGTGGCGGTTGCCTGCCAAAGGACATCCGTGCCTTCATGGCCCGCGCCGATGAGCTTGGCGTTGGCCAGGCAGTCGACTTCCTAGCCGACGTGGACCAGGTAAACCTTCGCCGCCGCAAGCGCGTTGTCGACATCCTCGAGAAGGAACTGGGCACCCTGTCGGGCAAGCGCATCCTGGTTCTTGGTGCCGCCTTCAAGCCAGACAGCGACGACCTACGCGACTCCCCTTCCATCGCGGTTGCCAAGTTGATCAACGCGGCCGGCGCCTACACCGTGGTAACCGACCCAATCAGCATGGACCACGTTCGTGCTTCGCACCCTGAGTTCATCGCTGAGGACGACCTGGTTAAGGCTGCCACCGGCGCCGACGCCATCGTCCTAGCCACCGAATGGGCACAGTACCGCGACGGTCACGTGCCAGCTCAGCTTGCCGGCGTAGTTGCCAACAAGCTGGTCATCGATGGCCGCAACGCCCTGAAGGTAGACAAGTGGCAGGCAGAGGGCTGGCGCTTGATCGCCCTTGGCCGAAACGTCGAGGCCTAACAGTGACCAACCTCACCGAGATTGCAACCGGCGCCCGCCTGAAAAAGGTGGGCACTCGGCCAAAACTTGGTGTCTACCTGCGCGATTTCTTCCAGCGCCGCACCTTCGCAATCGCCTTTGCCGAGTACAGCCTGCAGGCCCAGACCGCACGTTCATCGCTGGGTGTGGCCTGGCACGTGCTGGTGCCGGCACTGCAGATTGGCGTCTACGGCGTAATCTTCGGCGTGCTGCTGTCTTCCATTCGCCCGCCACACTTTGTGCCATACCTGATGGTTGGCATCGTGCTTTTCCAGTTCATCACCGGCAGCTTCTCAGAGGGCGCTCGCTCCATCACCAACAACGGTGCCCTGGTGCGCTCGCTCGAATTCCCTCGCATTCTGCTGCCGGCATCGGTGGTCATCTCTAACATCATGCGCGTGGTTCCGCTGCTGGCGCTGATGCTCATCGGTGTTGCCGCCTTTGGTGAGCTGCCGAAGCTCTCGTGGCTGTGGCTGATTCCAGACTTCGTAATGATGGTCTTGTTTGCGGCTGGCGCCACCATGATTGCCGCGCGTCTCACCGTGCACACCGAAGACGTCAACCAGCTGCTGCCTTTCGTAGTGCGCATCCTGTTCTACGTCAGTGGTGTCTTCTGGAACATCGACAAGATGATTCACATCCACTGGCTCAAGGGCATTCTGCACAACAACCCCATCCACCTCTACATGGCCATTGCGCGCGCCGGCCTAATCGACGGCTACACAGTTACGGTCAGCGACTGGCTGGTAGCCGCCGCCTGGTCGGTTGGCATCCTCGCCTTTGGCACGGTGTTCTTCTGGTTGGCCGAGGAGAAGTACGGTCGAAATGTCTGATCTAAAAAACGACATCGGTGCAGACCTAACCCCGGAAGACCGCACTGTGGTGCCGGTTCACATCGACGCCGAACGCACTCCGGTTGTGGTTGTGGACGACGTTCACCTCAAGTACCGCGTCTACTCCTCGGGTAAGAAGGTCACTCGCGCCAACTCTCGCGTCAAGCGCAAGGGTCGCCTGCGCGAGGTGCACGCACTTCAGGGCGTCTCGCTAGTGGCCTACGAGGGCGACAGCATCGGTGTCATTGGCACCAACGGCTCGGGTAAGAGCACCCTGATGAAGGCAATCTCCGGCATCCTTCCAATCGATGGTGGCATCATTTACGCCTCCTCGCGTCCTTCGTTCTTGGGCGTTGGCGCAGCCATGATCAAAACCCTTTCGGGCGAAAAGAATGTGATTTTGGGTGGTCTGGCGTTGGGCATGACCAAGGCCGAGATCCGCAGCAAGTTCGATGCCATCGTAGACTTCGCCGGCATCCGCGACTTCATCGATCTGCCGATGGAAACTTACTCCAGCGGTATGGTTGAGCGCCTCAAGTTTTCTATTGCCGCCGCCCGCGAACACGAGATTCTCATCATCGATGAGGCCCTTGCCGTTGGCGACCAAGACTTCCGCCGTCGCTCCGAGGCACGCATGCGCGAGTTGGCATCGGGCGCTGGTTGTGTGTTCCTGGTTAGCCACAGCATGAAGTCCATTTTGGATACCTGCAACCGTGCAATCTGGCTGGACAAGGGCATCGTAAAGATGGACGGCACCGCAGATGAGGTTTGCCGAGCCTACGCCGCAGCCCAGGGCGCACCGCTAGACGACTAATGCTCAAATCCGTCTCGTACATCATGCCCGTTCTCAACGAGGAGAAGTACCTCGACACGGCGGTGCTCAGCATCCTCGAACAAGACTTCAAGGGCCCGGTAGAGATCATCCTGGCTCTTGGTCCCAGCACTGATGCCACCGATGACATTGCCGCCAAACTCGCAGCCAGTCACCCGGTTAAGCTGGTGCGCAATGCCGCGGGAACCACCTCTGCCGGACTGAACGCGGCCATCGCAGCCGCTAGCAACGATGTGGTGGTGCGAGTTGACGCCCACGCCAAGCTGATGCCCGGATACACCCGCCTTGCGGTTGAAATTCTCAACACCACCGGCGCCGCCAACGTTGGCGGAGTTATGAAGGCAGTTGGGCACCACGCCTTCCAGAGCGCCGTGGCATGGGCCTACAACTCTCCATTCGGCCTGGGCGGTGGCAGCTTCCACGTTGGTGGCGAGGCCGGTCCTTCAGATTCGGTTTACCTGGGTGTATTCGACCGCTCGGTGCTAAACGCGCTAGGCGGCTTCGACCCCGCCGTAATTCGTGGCCAAGACTGGGAGCTCAACCTTCGCATTCGCCAGAGTGGCCGCGTGGTTTGGTTCGATCCAAGACTTCAGGTTGAGTACCACCCGCGCAGCAGCTGGCAGCGTTTGGCCCGCCAGTTCTACGACACCGGAATCTGGCGCGGTGAGCTCACTCGCCGCAACCTTGGGGCAGCCAGCCTGCGCTACTTTGCACCGCCGGTTTTGGTGTTGGTAATCGCGATTTCGCTGATCTGTGGGCTGCTGGGCTGGACCCTGCCACTGCTGGCACCGATTTCCTATCTGGCAGCCTGTGCGGCTCTGGGAATCTACGCCGGCAACCGCGTTTTGCTTGGCGGACGCTTGGCCATGATTGTGGTGCTGCCAACGATGCACCTCTGGTGGGGTGCCGGATTCATCGCTGGCTTCTTGTTTAGAGCCAAGCCCAAAACCGGCGAATAGCCGGTAAAAAGGTCCGTCCGGCGAATAGCCGGTAAAAAGGGCAGTCCGGCGAATAGCCGAAGGCTGAGGCTAGGCGCTCACCTGGGTGCGCACCAGCTCAGTGCCAAACGAATGCAGCAGCGAAAGCTTGAGTTCGTCGGCAATGGTCTTGCCCTCAGGAATGAACTGCTCGTGGGCCTTTGCCAACGGCACAACGGCCAACTGCTTTACATCCCAGGCAAACTCGGTGCGGTCGTGGCTCATCAGCCACGAACTTGGCGCCAGGATCTCAAACCGCTTGGTCTTGATCTCATCGCGTGGGTAAACCA
>JBDLVH010000086.1:0-3830 GCA_039804865.1 Actinomycetota bacterium
ATCAACCTAGCTCGGTTGGTGAACGATGGCGAACAAATCCTAGTGACTGTTGCTGGCCAGACCAGTGGTGCGGGCACTAACTCTCAATCTGCATTGGTAAATCTAAACTTTGCAGATGCCAGTCAACTAGATTCCCTTCCGGGTATCGGACCTACGCTTGCCCAGCGGATCATCGACTATCGAAGAGTCAATGGCGGTTTCACCTCATTGAGCGATCTGGGCAGGGTAGCCGGATTTGGGCCAAGCCTCCTCGCCAAACTGACCAACTCTGTCACGTTTTGAATAACTCGGCCTGGCGATTCGTCCGGCTCGCCTTGGTCGGGGCGTACTGGCTTGGCTGCTGCTTGCAGCAAAGCCAAACGGGGTTTCTGGGCGGCCTTGGCGGCTGTCTCGTTTGGTTGGCTGCTGCAACAGCGATGGCACTGTCGTTTTATTTCAGGGCGGTGCTGATTCCTCTTGCGTGGCTATTCTTGTCTCTCTTAGCGTCTTTGGGCTCCGCTGCCGCCGGCAGCCAGCTGGAGGCCGTAGTTGCGGCTATTGGAAACCAAGCCAGAACGGTCGTTGCCACTCATATTGCGGGCATTACAAGGCCCGCTGCGGCGTTGGTGCTTGGCATCACCGATGGCGACACTCAGCTGCTGCCACTGGAAACTAAGAACCAGCTCAACCTGCTTTCCCTAACTCACCTCAACGCGGTCTCGGGCACCAACTGCACCATAATCGTGGCCATGATTCTGGGCATTCTGGCACGTGTGCCGCTGCTGCGCTGGCAAAAGGTGGCAATCGTGGCAGCCAGTTTGGGCGCATACCTGCTGCTGGTTGGAAATCAACCCAGTGTTCTTCGCGCTGTTGTGATGGCCGCGGCCATGTTACTGGGACGCGCTGCCGGAAATAGGTTTTCGGCGGTGGATGTTTTGGGTGTGGCATGCGTTTCGCTATTGCTGTTGCAACCGCAACTAGCCACCAGCCTCGGAATGGTGCTCTCCGCCAGTGCCACACTGGGTATCCTAGTTTTAGCGCCATTGGTGGAGCAGAAGCTTCGCAGGTTCTTACCCCAGCTGTTAGCAATGGCAATTTCGGTGGCTTTCTCAGCCCAGATTTTCTGCCTTCCGTTTCTGGTGGGCATTCAGACGGCCTACAGTCCGCTGGGCTTGGTGGCCAACTTACTTGCAGAGCCAGTGGTGCCGGTGATCACCATATTGGGCGTGACTGCGGCCTGCTTGGCGGTTTTCAATCTGGCAACGGCAACACCTTTGTTTTGGCTTGCGTCTTTGCCGGCGCAATTTATTGTGGCCATTGCTGCTTCGCTGGGTAGCGATGCAAGTCGCATTCACTGGCCAACCGGTGTTCCAGGCGTGGCGATCGCGATTGGCCTGGCCTTGGGGCTCGGTGTGGGGCTCGCGCGCGCTGGGCGACTTCGGTGGATCGGCTATCTGCTGACGGCGGTCAGCCTGTTTGCCCTGCTTCCGGCTCAATACCTAAGCGGTCCGTCCGGAGATTTTCCAGGCGCGAATTGGTTTTATACCGCCTGCGACGTTGGACAAGGGGATGCCACAGTGCTCAAATCGGGGAGCGCCGTGGCTGTTATCGATGTTGGCAGAGATCCAGGGCCCATCGATGCCTGTCTCAAGAGGCTTGGGGTTAGGCGCATTCAGCTTCTGGTCCTCACCCACTTCGACTTAGACCATGTTGGAGGCCTTGCCGGGCTGCTTGCAGGCAGAAAAGTGCAAGGGGCGCTGGTAACAGACTTCGTCGATACAAGACCGGGTGCACAGATAGCCGAAAACCAGCTGCAACGCAGGGGAGTGCCGGTGACTCACGCCTATCTTGGCCTCACCGGAAAGCTGGGTAAATTCGGCTGGCTGGTGCTTTCCCCGCACAAAAAGGGCGCAGACTCTATCGATTCGAACGATGGGTCGATTTCGATGCTCTGGGTAGGACCAGATGCAACCATATTCACCATGGCCGACCTGCCTGCTAGTGGGCAGATTCGATTGATGCGAGAGCGAGCTATGTGGTGGCGCGAGTCGTATCGTGCCCATCCGATGATACTGAAACTCAGCCACCACGGCTCAGCCGATCAGGATCCAGATTTTCTAGCCTGGGTTCACCCAGTGCTCGCAACAATATCGGTTGGTGTGGATAACAGCTACGGCCACCCAACCCAAAAGGCGCTGGATTGGCTGGCTATGGATGCTAAAACAACCTTGCGCACAGATCTCCTCGGTTCGCTCGCCATTTCTGCAACCAAGCGGGGCCTCATATGGGCTGGTAGCGGAGCCTCCAATCATTGATGAGAAATGGGCTTCGATGTCTGTCGCTCTGGGTAGGCTGGATGGATGAGCAAGGCGAAGCAGGTGGCGTGGAATGGCGCAATCGATACGCCCATTGTTTTAGTCTCAGGACCAGAGGATTACCTCGCAAGCCGCGCCATCCGAGGATTCCGCGAGCAACTCAAGTCGGTTGACCCCCTAATCGAAGTTTCAACCATCGATGCCAGCACATATGCTGCTGGTCAACTAATCGAACTGACCACACCAAGCCTCTTTGATGAGCCCAGGTTCGTCATCATCGAGAACGTTGAGCGCTGCACCGATGCGCTTATCGAAGACGGCTTAGCGTTCCTAGCCTCCCCGGGCGAAGGCTCTTCGGTGCTCTTTAGGCACTCCAGTGGTGTTCGCGGCAAGAAACTTCTGGATGCTCTAAAGGCCAATGCCCTGGTAACGGTTGTGGCCTGCGACAAGATTTCCAAAGATCAAGAACGCATGGATTTCGCGGCTGGCGAGTTCAAGGCCGCCAATAAAAAGGTCACCAATGCCGCGCTTCGGGCTATCGTGGAGGCTTTCTCCGAGGACATCGCCGAACTAGGCTCTGCCTGTCAGCAGCTGATTCAAGACACCGCCGATGGCATCGATGAAAAGGTCGTCGACAAGTACTACGGCGGCCGAATCGAGACCAGCAGTTTCAAGGTTGCAGATGCCGCGGTGGCCGGAGACGCCGGAACTGCCCTAGCTTTACTTCGACACTTGGTGACCTCGGGCCAAGATCCGGTGGCAATCATTGGCGGTATCGCCCTGAAAACCCGAAACATGGCCAAGCTCTATCAAAACCGTCAGGTAACTGCAGCCCAGCTTGGTGTTGCTCCGTGGGTGCTAGATAAAACCCGCCGCGATCTCACCGGCTGGAGTGATGAGGGTTTGGCAAACGTCATCCTTGAGATGGCGGTTGCCGATGCCGCTGCCAAGGGAGCCGAAAAGGACTCGGTGTTTGCACTCGAACGTTTGGTTCTGCTCATTGCGCACAAAGGGGTAATCGTTGAGCGGCGCTAAGCAACGCACCGCGCTTATCGTGGCCGCGGTAACCCTAATGGCCATGATGCTTAGGGCTCCACTCACCTCGCTGGGGCCAATCTTGGACAACATCGCAGCCTCTTATCATTTGGCTGGCTTCGAGGTTGCACTGCTCACTTCTGTACCGATTCTTTGCTTCGGAGTGGGTGCCTTCGCCGGTCCCTGGGTGGTTCGTCGTTTTGGTCTTCGCACTGGCTTCACCCTCATTTTGGCTGCGATGACTGTTGGCGTAATCATTCGCCCCTGGTTTGGTTTCGGATTCATGCTGGCACTTTCGGTGGTCATTGGTCTCGCTATTGCGGTCAGCAACGTTTTGTTCCCAACCCTCATTCGCACCGAGTTTCCGGATAGCGTCGCAAGGATGACTGCGTTCTACACGCTGGTTCTGCCAATTTTTGCCTCGTTAGCGGCAGCTACCGCAGTGCCACTGATGCAGGGCCTGGGAGACTGGCGTCTAAGCACCGCCCTGTGGGCCATTCC
>JBDLVH010000087.1:0-20483 GCA_039804865.1 Actinomycetota bacterium
GGTTACTTCGCCAGGCTTGGCCCGGGCATCGTCACCGGTGCAGCCGATGACGACCCTTCGGGAATCGGCACCTACTCCCAGGCAGGCGCACAGGCTGGCTACACCATGCTCTGGGCGGCTCCACTATTGCTGCCGCTTGCCTATGCAACCCAGGAGGCCTGCGCCCGACTGGCTCTGGTTACCGGTAAGGGCCTGGCCGCCATCATCAAGGCTCGCATGCCGCGTTGGATTTTGGTTCTGGCAGTGCTTTTGGTGGCGCTCGCCAACACCGTCAACATCGCAGCCGACCTGGCTTCTATGGCCGCCGCACTTCGATTGATCGTTCCGGTGGACCAGACCGTTGGCGTAATCGGCTTTGCGCTGCTGATCGCCATCAGTGAGATTGTGGTTCCGTATCACCGATATTCCAGGGTGCTGCGCTGGCTTTGCCTCAGCCTGCTGGCCTACGTGGCCGTGATGTTTGTGGCCAGGGTGGATTGGCCGCTTGTTCTTTCCAGCACAGTTATTCCCAGGATCGACCTAACCAAAACCACCTTCGAGCTGCTGATTGCACTGGCCGGAACCACCATCAGCCCGTACCTGTTCTTCTGGCAGGCAGCCGAAGAGGTTGAGGAGCGCAACACCTACGAGGCGGCCGGTGAGGTTCAGACCCCGGCGGTGCAGGGCAAGCACATGCAGGCCATGCGAGGCGACGTGTTCAGCGGAATGCTCACCGGAGTATTCATCATGTTTGCCATCATGGTCACCGCGGCCGCGACGCTGCACCTAAACGGCATTCTCAACATCAATTCCGCCGAGGACGCTGCCAAGGCACTAAGCCCAATTGCTGGGCCGTTCGCGGGTCTCTTGTTCCTACTGGGCATTCTTGGAGTGGGCCTGCTTTCGGTGCCGGTGCTTGCCGGTTCCACCGCCTATGCGGTTGCCGAAACCTTTGGGTGGCGTGAGTCCCTCGAGTTGAAGCCTTTTCAGGCGCGCGCATTCTACGCGGTGATAATTGCCTCGATGGGTGTTGCGCTACTTCTCAACTTCATCGGCATCCCGCCGTTCTACTTCCTGTTCCTGGCCGCCGTGCTAAACGGACTATCGGCTCCGGTTCTCATGGCAATTGTTTGGTGGTTGGCCCGCGATAAGGGGCTCTTGGGTCAGTGGGCCTCGGGCCGAATCAGTCAAGTTGTGCTTGCAATCGCCTGTCTGGCAATGGCCGCGCTGCCTGTTCTGTGGGTGGTCAGCAAATAAATTCACTTGCTAACAGCCATTATGAACAAACGGTAAACAAAAGGTTATGGGAAAATAGACGCATGGTAAACAATGAGAACGTCGCGGCTGCTGCCGCGCCAGCTGCCGCCAAGAAGCCAGCTGTTAAGCCTGCCGCTAAGGCGGCCCCAAAGGCTGCTGCCAAGACCACCGCTGCTAAGCCAGTTGCAAAGCCAGCGGTAAAGAAGGCAGCTGTTAAGCCTGCCGCTAAGCCTGTTGCTGCTCCTGCAGCACCGGCTCCTGAATACACCTTCACCAAGCGCTACAAGATGCTGACCGGTGTTGACGACAGCGCGTTCTGCGACAAGGTGGTTGCCCACCTTGACAACGGCTACGAGCTCTTCGGTGCCCCAAGCATCACCTTCAACGGCAAGGACGTAATTGTCGGCCAGGCCGTTACTCTCAAGAAGCGCCCAAAGGCTGCCAAGAAAAAGTAATTTTTCAAAATCAATAGCCGGTGTGGATACTTAAGTCCACACCGGTTTTTTGGTTTAAGTTAATTTGCAATTCAGTAAAGGTGTGCTTTACTTAAGTCATGACTTCACACGTAAAAACCGCAGTTACTGCCGCCCCTATCCTTCCTGTACTGGCTGAGCGCTGGTCGCCTCGCTCGTACGACTCAAGCTACAAGTTGACCCAGCACGAGCTGCTTTCGGTTCTAGAGGCTGCCCGCTGGGCTCCTTCGGCCAACAACGCACAGCCAACCCGCTACTCGGTAATCGAGCGCGGCAGCGAGCTGCACGAGCAGATCTCGGCAACCCTTGCAGGCTGGAACCAGGCCTGGGCACCAAACGCTTCGGCACTCATCCTTGTTTCGGTTGAGAAGACCAACGCCGACGGCGCTGTAAACCCATTCGCTGAGTACGACGCAGGTCAGGCAGTTGGCCACCTAACCGTTCAGGCTCACGAGCTTGGCCTACACGTTCACCAGATGGCTGGACTGGACAAGATCAAGGCAGCAGAGATTCTTGCTCTGCCAGCAAACTACGAACTAGTTGTATCGATGAGCATCGGCAAGCTTGCACCTGCAAGCGAACTGCCAGAGCCACTGCACGAGCGCGAGATCGCTCCACGTGTTCGCAAGGACCTTGACGAGATCGTTCTGCACGGCAAGCCATAAGTTTCAAACTAAAAGTGCCCGTCACCTTATGGTGGCGGGCACTTTGCTTTAAGCAAGTTGTGGTGCGGTGGGAGAACTCTCTATTCGTTGTCTAGGGTGAAGTCGGCAAGTTCGGGGGAGCGCTCGCGAGCGTAGAACTCCAGCTCCTGGGCAGCCCAGACCGGCCAGAATTCGTCGTGGTCGTGCCCCGAACGCTGAATCCAGCGACTGTGGCGGGTCTCCTCGGTGGCGTTTAGCCAAACCCTGATGTGGGCCAGGGGAGCAGTTACCTGGCTCAGGCTGCCACAACCCTCAACGATGAGCGGGGTGCCGCCATCAAACTCGCGCCAACGATCGCGCTCACCCTTGTGCCAGTCGTATTCCTGCCAGCTGGCTCGCTTGCGCGCCAGCACGGGTGTCAGCAGGTAGCGAAGCAGATAGTCGTGTCCGGCCTGCAAGCCGTTCCAACCGTCGTACATGTCGTCCATGTGCACTACTCGAGGCAGGGTCTCGCCATCCTTGAAGAGCACGCTCTGCAGTTGCTCGGCGAATGTGGTCTTACCACTGGCCGACCTACCGTCGATTAGCACGATTGGAGTGGCGATGCCCTCATCCTGCAGTTCCAATACCTTGGCCGCAATAGTGGCGACAAGTTGGGTCTTGGGCAAGGTGTTCACCTGTAAAGGTTAGCGAACTCGCTTCTGGCAGCGGTGTTCGACGATGGCTTACTAGGCCTCGATGAGAACGTCAGGGTGACGGTCGAAGCGGTAGCCACCGCCGCGAACGGTGCGGATGATGTCCTCATAGCCGGTGATCTTGGCGCGCAGACGGCGAACGTGCACATCGATGGTGCGCTCGTTTGGAGCCTCATCGCTGTCGTCCGACCAAACTGCGTCAACCAACTCTCGACGGCTGATGGTCTCGCCCTCGTTGCCAATCAGGTAGTTGAGTAGCTCAAACTCCTTGTAGGTGAGTTCGGCGTTGGCGCCATCGGCAAAGACGCGGTGGCGGGTGATGTCAATCACGATGCCCTTAGCGGCTGCCTGCTCATGGTTGGCCTCAACCAGGTTGTTCAGTGAACGTGGGTCGTGCAGTGCAGTGCGAACCACATCGATGTTGCGGCCACCCACGCCAACTGGCGCAAGGGCTACGGCGGCGTAGGTCTCTTTGGCAGCTGCAGGGACAAGCTCGGCTACGGTCTGGCGAAGTGCTGAAACCAGCTCGGCTAGAGTGACGCCGGCTGCAGCTGCGGTGGCTTCATCAATGCCAACGTAGAGCGCAAAGCCACGGGCTTCGGTTGCGGTTGCCACCGAGGTGAGGGTGGTGCCGACTGTGTCTGCAGTTGCGGGAGTGGTGTTTAGAAGTGCGATGCTCATTTTGATAATCCTTTGTCTATTGGGTGCGAATGAATGGGGAATGGCGGGCTAGGTTTAGCGGCACATTCGCATTCGCATACAAAGGGTCTGAGTCATGTAAAAAGTATTACTCCGCATTTCCCTTAAGTCAAATCCGTTTATCCCTAGCGGAATAGTAGGGATTAGGATAAGGGGCGCCAGGGGTTTTGCTAATGCGAGAAATTAGTCTCCGGCGCTGCCGTACAGGCGGTCTCCGGCATCGCCAAGACCAGGCACGATGTAGCCCTTTTCGTTTAGGTGAGAATCTAGAGCACCCAAAACTATGGTCACGTTCTTGTCTCCCACGGCCTTCTCCACGTTGGCTAGTCCCTCCGGAGCACCAAGCAGGCAAACGCAGGTAACCTCATCGGCGCCGCGGTCAAACACATAACCAATGCTGTCGATCAGGGTGCCACCGGTGGCAAGCATCGGGTCGATGATGTAGACCTGACGTCCGCTCAGGTCCTGAGGCAGGCGCTCGGCGTAGGTGATTGGCTCGAGAGTTTCCTCGTTGCGCTTCAAACCTAGGAAACCAACCTCGGCGGTTGGCAGCAGCTTGGTCATGCCCTCCAGCATTCCCAAACCGGCACGCAGAATGGGCACGATCAGTGGGCGCGGATGGGAAAGGTTCACGCCAGTGGTGGTGGTAACCGGGGTCTCGATGGTTACCTCGGTCACGCGCACGTCACGGGTTGCCTCATAGGCAAGCAGAGTGACCAACTCTTCGGTCAGCTGGCGGAACACCGATGAAGGGGTGTTCTTGTCACGAAGCACGGTTAGCTTGTGAGTGATCAGTGGGTGATTGGCAACGTGAACTCGCATAGGCTAAATCTAGCGAACGGAGGGTGCAGTGCCAGCAAATCAGCAGTGGATTGAGCCAATGAAGCTGGCGCTCGCCGAAGCCGCAATTGCCGCCGACGAGAGCGGTGATGTTCCGGTTGGCGCCGTCTTAGTTGCCCCGGATGGTCAGATTGTTGCCCTCGGTCGCAACGAAAAAGAACTTCACCGAGACCCAAGTGCTCATGCCGAGATCGTGGCCATCCGCAAGGCCGCCGCAGATCGTAAAGACTGGCGCCTCGAAGACCTCACCCTGGTTGTCACCCTCGAGCCCTGCGTGATGTGCGCCGGAGCAATCGTGGCTGCACGAATTCCAAGGGTTGTGTTTGGAGCCTGGGATGAACGGGCGGGAGCGAGTGGCTCGCTGTACGACGTGATCCGCGATGCCCGCCTGGGCCGCCCAGCGGAAGTAATCACCGGCGTGCTGGAGTCTGAATGTTCAACCCAACTGCGCGAATTCTTCGAGGCTAAGCGCCTGGCAAACTAAGGCAGGCTGCCCGCAAGTCGGGCAGCCAAGCCCGAAATTAGTTGGCTAGCCGCGCAGGATGTCTGGCTCTAGGTAAATGACCCTAACCGCAGGCACAGCGGTGCGCACCAAAATCTCGGCGGCATCAATAACCTGAGCAATCTCGGCAGCGGTGGAGTTGGGGTTCACCGCAATCTTGGCCCCCAGCATCAGTTCATCGGGGCCTAGGTAAAGGGTCTTGATGTGAATGATGCTGTCCACGCCAGGAGCGCCGGCAAGTGCCTCGCGAATGGCTTCGGCATCGCCAACGGTTGCTCCCTCGCCAATCAAGAGGCTGCTGGTTTCCGCGCCAAGCACGATAGCTACCAACACCAAAAGCGCACCGATGGCGATTGTGCCAATCGCATCGAAAACTGGGTTGTGAGTGAGGGCGGTGAGGCCAACACCGGCGAAGGCGAGGACCAGACCAACAAGGGCGGCGATGTCTTCGAGGACAACAACTGGCAGCTCTGGGGCCTTGGCGTGACGAATGTATTGAATGAGTGAGTTATCGCCGCGGTCATGCTTCACCTCAGCCAACGCGGTGCGCAGGCTGAACGACTCCAGCACGATGCTCACGCCCAAAACCACCAGTGGCAACCAAACAATTTCCAACTGGTGTGGTTCGGATAGCTTCTGGATACCCTCGTAAACGCTGAACATGCCACCGATGCTGAAGAGCACGATCGAGACCATGAAAGCGTAGATGTAGCGCTGGCGACCATAGCCAAAGGGGTGGCTTTCGCTGGCTTCCTTGCGGCTCTTTTTTCCACCGACAATCAGCAACACCTGGTTGCCAGAATCTGCCAACGAGTGAATGGCCTCGGCCAGCATGGAGGCCGAACCGCTAAAAGCTGCGGCGATGAATTTGGTGGTGGCGATACCGATGTTGGCGCCGAGGGCAGCCACAATCGCTTTGTTGGAACCTGAAGCACTCATGCCCAAATTCTAGGGGCGACGCGTGACAGTGGACGGCTAAGCAGTCATACGGTTCGTGACCGGCTGGCGCAGACGGCTTGCGGCGTAGTAAACTATCCCACGGTGACGTGTCCGAGCGGCCGAAGGTACATGTCTCGAAAACATGTGTGGTTGAAAGACCACCGTGGGTTCAAATCCCACCGTCACCGCCACTCAAAACCCGCCAGCAGGCCTCGTGCCCTGGCGGGTTTTGCACTCTGAGCGTTTGTCCACTTGGTGAAAATGAAACTTCGATTCGTTGCCCTGGCACTGGTGCTAGCCAATTTGCTTTTTGCGCCGATGAGCCAGGCTCAGGCTTATCAAGCTGGGTTGTGCGCGGTTCCCGTCACTAGTGCAGGATTCAAGACCTGCGAATCCGGAGCAGACGCACCCAAGTTCAACGTGGCGCTGATCGGCGACAGCCACACGCGCTCCTGGTTTGGCCCCACGAAGGATCTAGCACTCAAGTATCAATGGAAGCTGACAGTCATCAGCAAGAGCGCGTGCCCGCCGCTAAACCCAAGCAATATGCCAAGCCATCTGCCAAGCCCAACTTGCCTGGAATGGAATCAAAGGCTGCAAAGCTACCTATCCGACCACCCGGCGTTTGACCTAATCATCAACATGAGCTCGTCCTTTGTAACTCAGGGCAGCCCCACGTATGCATCCTCTTTCGCCTGGGCTATCCAGCAGATGGCAAAGGCTGGCAGTCATGTGATCGTAATCAAGGACAATCCAAAACCTAGTTCCGGGTTTTTGGCTTGCATCGCCGCCAATCCAAAGAACGCCGATACCGCCTGTGCTCGCGCCAAGGTGGCGGCGCTGCAACCTATCGATCCAATGCCCTCGGCAGTCGTGGGATACAAGAACGTGCAGGTGGCCGATTTCACCGATTCCTATTGCGGCGCCACAGTCTGCTCGCCTGTTATTGCGGGTATTACCGTGTACCGCGATCACAGCCACATTTCGGCGCCCTGGGCCCTGCACATGCAGAACCGACTTGACTCGATCATTCCGGCAAAGTTCAAGTCCGCTATAGGCCAATAGCTGACCTCTTGCAATGGTTTTCAGTAACCGTTTCCGTTTTGTGACAATTACAGGTTGATAACGGCAAAACCCTTTGTTTGAACGGTTTACCGCTAACAAGGCGGCTGCAGAATCCGGCTCTCGGCCTTTCTCCATAAGAAAATGTAAGGAAAATTGTAAGCGTTTCCAAATCGTTATCAAATCCGGTATTTATTGTGACCTTTTGGGGTTAGTTTGGATTCAAACCTCGTCTCAAAAGGGAGATGGCGTTTCAGGAAAGGAAACATTCGCATGAAGAAAGCTCCAAAGTTTGCAGCTCTCGTTGTTGCGTCGGCTCTGGCACTTGCAGGTACCACTGCAGTAAGCGCAGCTCACGCAGCTAGCTGTTCGACCAACACCCCAGTATCGATGCTGGGCACCATCAAGGTTGAGATCCAGGACCAGTTCCTGGCTGCAGTCAAGGCTTACAACGCAAGCCAGAACTGCTACACCGTTACCTCTATCCCAGGTGACAAGGCTCTAACCTTCCTTCAGAACGTAACCCCGATGTACGCAGCGAAGCACGCTCCTACCATCATGTACACCCTTCAGGAAATCCCTGACATGGCCGACAAGGTTATGGACTGGAACTCGACCGCAGAAGGCAAGAAGCTAGTTAGCCTAGTTTCCCCAGGTCTACTTACCGCAGGTAACGTAGGCGGCAAGCAGGTTGGTATCCCATCGACCGCTGAAGCTTTCGGTCTTCTATACAACAAGGCTGTTCTAGACAAGGCTCACGTAGACCCTGCCAAGATCAAGACCCGCGGCGACCTAGAGAAGGCTTTCAAGGCTGTAAAGGCTTCGCTTTCGAAGGTTAAGGGCTCGGGCGCAATCCGCTTCTCGGCTATCTGGTGGTCGCTTGGCGCTCACTTCACCAACGAGTACTTCGCTAACGCAGCAAACACCCACGAGGGCCGTCTAAAGGTTCTTGACGCAATGGCAAACGGCACCAAGACCCTTGCTAACGACCCTGTATGGGCTAACTACATTGCTACCTACAACCTGATGAACAAGTACAACCAGGCAAAGCCAAACCTGACTGACAACGAGTACACCCTCGCTGCAGCAGACCTAGCTGCTGGTAAGACTGGTTTCTGGTTCATGGGTAACTGGGCAGAGCCAACCCTTCTGACCGACAACCCTAAGGGCAGCTTCGGCATCATGCCAGTACCAATGGGCGCAAAGGCCGGTACCTACGGTAACGACAGCATCTCTGTTGGTGTTCCTGGATACTTCATGGTTGACAACGTACAGTCGACTCCTGCACAGCGTGCCGGTGCGATTGACTTCCTAACCTGGCTATACACCTCGAACGCTGGTCAGCACTTCGTTGTAGACCCAGCTCCAGCAGGCATGAACTTCATCCCTGTTTACAAGGGCACCACCGTCAAGCCTTCGACCTTCATGGCCGGCAAGATTGCTAGCTACGTAAACGCAGGCAAGACCCTAGAGTGGATGAACACCTACTTCCCAGCAGGTGGCCAGAACCTCTACGGTGCATCGAGCCAGAAGTACATGACTGGTAAGGCAACCGCAGCCAAGTACGCCGCAGAACTGCAGGCAGCTTGGAAGGGCGCTACCAAGACCTGGCGTGGCGAAAAGGTTAACTAATACCTTTTAGCAAAACGTTCTAGTCTCCTAGAATCACAGCGAGGTCTTTCTGGGGCGGAGAAATCCGTCCCAGAAAGACCTTGTGTTTCACTAAAGTAATAAATAGATTTTTGCACCGGCAATCAAAAGGGAGAGCCTAATGCGTGTACTTAAAAGCCTCAGAAAGTTCGCTATCTTTGGGGCTCTTCCACTAGCAATCTTTTTCGTAGTTCTAGTAATCCCGTTCAGCCAGGGTCTGTTCCAGACCTTCACTAACTGGGATGGCTTCAAGTGGGACGCGTTCGTCGGATTCGACAACTACGTCCACTCCTTCCAGGACCCAGGCTTCTGGGCAACCCTGCAGTTCACCGGCCTCTTCGTGCTGGTCTCGTTGATCACCATCAACGCAACTGCATTTGGTTTGGCACTAATCGTGACCACCAAGCTGCGCACCGCTAACGTGCTCCGCACCTTCTTCTTCGTGCCAAACCTCATCGGTGGTGTTGTCCTCGGTGTTATTTGGCAGTTCATCTTCAACAGCGCGCTAACCGAGATGTCGGCCAACTTCAACTGGCCGTTCTTCCAGACCTCGTGGCTGCAGGACACCCCAACTGCATTCTGGGCACTGATCATCGTTACCACCTGGCAGTCGTCGGGCTACATGATGATCATCTACATCACCGGTCTTATCAGCATCGAACAGGACGTACTTGAGGCAGCCCGCATCGACGGTGCTTCGCCAATGCGGACCCTGTTTGCAATCAAGATGCCACTGATGGCTCAGGCCTTCACCATCTCGCTCTTCCTCACCCTCCGCGGTGGATTCATGGCCTACGACGTAAACGTAGCCCTCACCGGCGGTGGCCCATTCCGCACCACCGAGCTGATCTCGATGCACATCTTCCAAGATGCCTTCGCATTCGGTCACTTCGGTACTGGTCAGGCCAAGGCCGTAATTATGTTCCTGCTGGTCTCCATCGCGGCGCTGGTTCAGGTAAGTGTTAGCAAGCGCATGGAGGTCCAGCGATGAACAAGCGTCAGAGTTTCTTCCGAAGCATCGTCTTCGTTATTGGTGCCTTCCTGGCCATCGCCTACGTTGCACCGTTCTTCCTTGTTGTTATCAACTCGGTGAAGCCAACCCTAGAAATCGCTCAGGACCCGCTCAGCTGGCCTTCGGCAATCTCGTGGGATAACTTCAACCAGGCACTGCAGAAGATGAACTTCTTCCGCTCGCTTACCAACTCGGTAGTCATCACTGTATTCAGCGTTACCGCGCTGATCTTGGTTTCGTCGATGCTGGCCTACTACCTATCGCGTACCAAGAACAAGTTCACCACCGTGACCTTCCTCATCTTGGTCTCGTCGATGATCGTGCCTTTCCAGGCTCTGATGATCCCGTTCATGGCGATCTTCGCTCCTGCAGTGTCGATCAACAACATTGCGATGTTGATCTTCTTCTACGTGGGCTTCGGAACCGCGATGTCTACCTTCCTTTACCACGGCTTCATCTCCAACATTCCGTTGGAGCTTGATGAGGCAGCATCGCTAGACGGCGCAAGCGACTTCACCACCTTCTGGCGAGTCATCTTCCCAATGCTTCGTCCGGTTACAGCAACTGTGGCCATCATCAACGCACTTTGGATCTGGAACGACTTCCTTCTTCCACGTCTGGTACTTACTCCAGAAACTCAGACCCTGCCACTTTCCACCTACCTGTTCTACGGTCAGTACACCACTGACTATGGTCAGGTTATGGCCGGTCTGTTGCTTTCGGTTCTGCCAATCATCACCTTCTACCTCATTCTGCAGAAGCAGTTCATCGCAGGTATCTCTTCAGGTGCTGTGAAGTAAACAGGTTCGTATTCGAAAATGCCCCGAGCAATCGGGGCATTTTCTTTTCCCAGCCCAAACCTCGATACTTGACATATGCCAAAGCTAAGCATCGACGCAACCCAGTTCAAGGCCACCATGAGCTTCGGCGAGGTGTTGGCCTCGTTCCACGGTGATGTGACCATCCCGCTTGCCAACATTTCGGGTGCTGAAGTGCTGGATCAGAAATTTTGGCATCACCTAGGTGTTCGAGTTCCTGGTACCGGCCTGCCCTGGTTGCTGATCGCAGGAACCTATCTGAAGAAGGGCGACCGCGCCCTCGTCTGCTGGAAGCGTGGCGAAAAGGTGTTGCAGGTAAACCTGAACGGCCAGCGCTACGACCGCCTGGTTTTTGGCATCAAAGACGCCGAAGAGTGGGCCGAGAAAATAAACGCCTACATCACCGGCTGCTAGCGCTCGTAGAGCTGCAAAAACGTGGCGGCTAGCCGCATTGTGGCCTATCGAAAATGCTTTTACCATAAGCCTCGAAAAATTGTTTACAACCTCGCCCAAATCGTTATAGAGTAGAGGTTTGCTCCCTTTTTCGCGTCCTCATATGGTGGTCGATGCGAGTGCCGCATATTTTGGCGACATGAAACGGGCTGCGATCTCCCATCCTCTCACCCATGAGTAACACGCCCTTGGAGGGATTTTCTTTGGCTGCGAACAACGCTAAGACCATGAAGAATGACCGATCGGCCCAGCGCCCTTCCTTTGCGAAGGTTAAGGAACCAATTCAGGTTCCAGATCTGCTGCAGCTGCAAACCGAAAGCTTTGAATGGCTAATCGGTGACGACGCCTGGAGAAAGCTCGTCGGTCCAGACGCAGCTACCGGCCTCGAGGAGATCTTTGAAGAGATCTCCCCAATCACCGACTCCACTTCAGGATCGCAGGACTCCAAGATGGAGCTTGCATTCATGGAGCCGTCGCTAGACGACCCACAGTTCACCCCTGAGCAGTGCAAGGAAAAGGGTAAGAGCTACACCCGTCCGCTGTACATCAAGGCCGAGTTCATCAACATCGGTACTGGTGAAATCAAGTCTCAGACCGTATTCATGGGCGACTTCCCAGTTATGACTGAGAAGGGCACCTTCATCATCAACGGCACCGAGCGCGTAGTTGTATCGCAGCTGGTTCGTTCGCCTGGTGTCTACTTCTCGGTGTCCACCAACACCACCGGTAACCTCGACGTACGCAACAACAAGGCTCAGATCATCCCTAGCCGTGGTTCGTACCTAGAGTTCCTAACCGAGTGGGTTAAGGACGACCGCAAGCCTGTTGCTCGCTTCGGCCAGCCAATCCTGCAGGTTCAGGTAGACCGCAAGACCAAGGTTTCGGCAACCATCTTCCTAAAGGCTCTTGGCCTTTCCGAAGAGCAGATCCGCGCCGAGTTCTCGGACATCAAGTCGTCGGTTGAGAAGGGTGCTCCTAACTGGGAGTACGACATCGACCTAATCGAGAACACTCTTGCCTACGACAAGAGCAAGGTATTTGCCACCCCAATCATTAGCAAGGAAGACGCTCTTCGCGAGCTCTACCGCAAGGTTCGTGGCGAGCAGGCCGGTGCCGAAGTTTCCGAGCAGTGGCTGAAGAGCACTTACTTCGACCACAAGCGCTACAACCTAGCTAAGGTTGGTCGTCACAAGCTAAACCGCAAGCTGGGCATCAGCGAGGCAGCAGAGGCAACTACTCTGACCCTCAACGACGTAGTTGCAACCCTCAAGTACCTGCTTCTGTTCGACCTGTCGATCAAGAACGCGGCCTCGAGCAGCAACGCTCGCCTAGAGTTCGAGCTGAACCTAGCCGGCAAGAAGAACACCATCTCCATCAGCGCAGACGACATCGATGACTTCTCGAACCGTCGTATCCGTTCGGTTGGCGAGCTAATCCAGAACCAGATCCGCATCGGTCTTAGCCGTATGGAGCGCGTGGTTCGTGAGCGCATGTCGACTCAGGACATCGAGGCAATTACTCCTCAGACCCTGATCAACCTGCGTCCAGTGGTTTCGGCTATCAAGGAATTCTTCGGTGCCAGCCAGCTTTCGCAGTTCATGGACCAGAACAACCCTCTGGCCGGTCTTGCACACAAGCGTCGCCTTTCGGCCCTAGGCCCTGGCGGTATCGCACGTGAGCGCGCCCAGATGGAAGTACGTGACGTTCACCCGTCGCACTACGGCCGCATGTGTCCGGTAGAAACCCCTGAAGGTCCAAACATTGGTCTGATCGGTTCGCTTACCGCTTATGCACGCATCAACACCTTTGGCTTCATCGAGACCCCGTACCGCAAGGTAGTAGACGGCAAGGTCACCGACACCATTGAGTACCTAGACGCATCTGCAGAAAACGGCAAGACCATTGCCGGTGCAGACGTACCTCTTAAGGCAGACAAGACCTTCGCCCTGAAGCGTGTAACCGCACGTTACCGCGGCGACGTGGTTGAAGTTGCCACCGAGGACGTCGACTACGTTGACATCTCGCCTCGTCAGCTCGCTTCGGTTTCCAGCTCGCTGATTCCGTTCCTCGAGCACGACGACTCGACCCGTGCACTTATGGGTGCCAACATGCAGCGTCAGGCAGTTCCACTGCTTCGCAGCGAGAGCCCATACGTAGGTACCGGTATGGAGCGCGTTGCCGCAATTGACTCCGGTGCAGTTATCGTCAACGAAGAAGCCGGTGTGGTTTCGGACGTAGACGCAGACGTCATCACCGTTGCAACCGACAAGGGCGGCTACAAGGCCTACGTCATGCGCAAGTTCGAGCGCTCCAACCAGGGCACCGCTATCAACCAGCGTGCACTTGTTCAGGTAGGAGACCGCGTTGAGGCCGGCGCAGTATTGGCCGATGGTCCAGCCACCGAGAACGGTGAGCTAGCTCTTGGTAAGAACCTGCTCGTGGCATTCATGCCATGGGAAGGCCACAACTTCGAGGACGCCATCATCCTGAGCCAGAACCTGGTCAAGGACGACACCCTTTCTTCGATTCACATCGAGGAGTACGAGGTTGACGCTCGCGACACCAAGCTGGGTAAGGAAGAAATCACCGCCGACCTGCCAAACGTCTCTCAGGAGGCTCTGGCACAGCTAGACGAGCGCGGCATCATCCGAATCGGTGCAGAGGTTCGCCCTGGCGACATCCTCGTAGGTAAGGTAACCCCTAAGGGTGAGACCGAGCTAAGCGCCGAAGAGCGTCTACTCCGTGCAATCTTCAACGAGAAGAGCCGCGAAGTTCGCGACACCTCGCTTAAGGTTCCACACGGCGAGCAGGGCACCATCATCGGTGTAAAGGTCTTCGACTCTGAGGTTGACGGCGACGAGCTAGGTGCTGGCGTAAACCGGCGCATCGTTGTTCACATCGCCCAGAAGCGCAAGATCACCGAGGGTGACAAGCTTGCTGGTCGTCACGGAAACAAGGGTGTTATCTCTAAGATCCTTCCGGTCGAAGATATGCCATTCATGGCTGACGGAACCCCTGTTGACGTAGTTCTTAACCCACTGGGTATCCCAGGTCGTATGAACTTCGGTCAGGTCCTCGAGACCCACCTAGGTTGGATTGCCAACCAGGGTTGGAAGGTTGAGGGCGTTGCAAAGTGGGCAAACGACCTAGTTGAGGAAATGCGCGAAGGTGCTCCTGGCACCAAGGTTGCAACTCCAATCTTCGACGGCGCCAGCAAGGATGAGGTTGTGGGTCTGCTTGGCAGCACCCTGCCAAACCGCGATGGCAACCGCCTAGTATCCGAAAAGGGTAAGGCTCAGCTGTTCGATGGTCGCTCGGGAGAGCCATTCCCAGAAGACATCTCTGTTGGTTACATGTACGTGCTTAAGCTGCACCACCTTGTAGACGACAAGATCCACGCTCGTAGCACCGGTCCTTACAGCATGATCACCCAGCAGCCGCTTGGTGGTAAGGCTCAGTTCGGTGGTCAGCGTTTCGGTGAAATGGAAGTTTGGGCACTGCAGGCATATGGTGCCGCTCACACTCTTCAGGAGCTTCTCACCATCAAGTCGGATGACATTACCGGCCGTGTTAAGACCTACGAGGCAATCGTTAAGGGCGAAAACATCCAGGCTCCAGGTATCCCAGAGTCGTTCCGCGTTCTAGCCAAGGAAATGCAGTCGCTTGCCCTAAACGTTGAGGTTCTCAACGCAGCCGGCGAGGTAGTTGCACTCCGCGAGGAAGACCGCGACGAGAGCGACCGTGCGCAAGAGGAGCTCGGCATTAACCTGTCGCGCAACGAAAACAGCGCAGTAGACAACGAATACACCGAGTACAACTAAGCCCCCGGCTAAGAGATTTAGGAATAAGGAATAAACATGGAAGTTGAAAACTTCGACGCACTCCGCGTTGGCCTTGCAACCGCCGACGACATTCGCTCTTGGTCACACGGTGAAGTCAAGAAGCCTGAAACCATTAACTACCGCACTCTCAAGCCTGAGAAGGACGGACTCTTCTGTGAGAAGATCTTCGGCCCTACCAAGGACTGGGAATGCTCCTGTGGCAAGTACAAGCGTGTCCGCTTCAAGGGCATCGTTTGTGAGCGCTGTGGTGTAGAGGTAACCAAGTCCAGCGTTCGTCGTGAGCGCATGGGTCACATCGAGCTTGCCGCTCCGGTTACCCACATCTGGTACTTCAAGGGTGTTCCAAGCCGTCTGGGCTACTTGCTCAACATGGCTCCAAAGGACCTTGAGAAGATCATCTACTTCGCTGCCTACCGCGTTATGTCGATCCACGAGCTCGACAAGACCGAAGACTACCCAATGGTCCGCGAGGACTACATCCAGCGCGTTCGCGCAATCCTTGAGGCTCGCGACGCCGAGCTTCACGAGGTTGCCGGCGAGGAAATCGCTGCACTTGCTGGTCACCAGCTTGTGCTGCAGCCTGCCGACAAGCTGTGGGAAGCTCCAGTTTGGGTTGACACTCAGTTCGTCAAGGACGTAGAGCAGCTCATCGCAGCCGAAGAGAAGAACCCAGACGGTTACTTCTCGGGCAAGGGCAAGACTGCCTCTGAGGCCACCGAGATGGACGCACCTGTTGTCCGCGACGCATCGGCCGAGAAGGAAATCAAGCGCCTACTCAGCGAGTTCAAGAAGAAGACCGACAAGATTGTCCGTGAGTACGGCCGTCGCGAGCGTCGCGACAGCCTGCAGCGCGAGCAGCTTGCATGGCGCTTGTTCCTCACCGCTAAGGCCGGCGACCTGGTTCAGAACGACGACATCTTCGATGCCTTCGCTTACCAGTACGGCGACTACTTCGAGCTATCGATCGGTGCAGAGGCAGTTCAGACTGTTCTTGCAGCCTTCGACCTGGATGCCTGCGCAGCTGAGCTTCGTGCCGAGATCGAGACCACTAAGGGTGCTAAGCAGACTCAGGCCATCAAGCGCCTGAAGGTTGTTCAGTCCTTCATCAACAGCTCCACCGGACCAACCAGCATGGTTCTGGATGTACTTCCAGTTCTTCCTCCTGAGATCCGTCCGATGGTTCAGCTTGATGGTGGCCGTTTCGCTACCTCCGACCTCAACGACCTATACCGTCGTGTGATCAACCGCAACAACCGTCTAAAGCGCTTCATCGACCTCGGTGCAGTTCCTCAGACCATCCTTAACAACGAGAAGCGCATGCTTCAGGAAGCCGTTGACGCACTGTTCGACAACGGTCGTCGTGGCCGTGCAGTTACCGGTACCGGTAACCGCGCCCTCAAGTCGCTATCCGACTTGCTAAAGGGTAAGCAGGGTCGTTTCCGTCAGAACCTTCTGGGTAAGCGTGTTGACTACTCGGGTCGTTCGGTTATCGTTGTTGGTCCTCAGCTGAAGCTGCACCAGTGTGGTCTTCCTAAGCTGATGGCTCTCGAGCTCTTCAAGCCATACGTTATGAAGCGTCTTGTTGACCTGGGCCTTGCTCAGAACATCAAGAGTGCAAAGCGCATGGTTGAGCGCAGCCGTCCACAGGTTTGGGGTGTTCTCGAAGAAGTTATTCGCGAGCGTCCGGTTCTGCTGAACCGTGCACCAACCCTTCACCGTCTAGGCATCCAGGCCTTCGAGCCACAGCTAGTTGAAGGTAAGGCCATCCAGCTGCACCCACTAGTTTGTGCTGCCTTCAACGCCGACTTCGATGGTGACCAGATGGCTGTTCACCTTCCGCTATCGGTTGAGGCTCAGGCCGAGGCTCGCATTCTGATGCTCGCTTCGAACAACATCCTGAAGCCTTCGGATGGTCGCCCAGTTGCCGTTCCTACCCAGGACATGATCATCGGTCTGTACCACCTGACCGAGCACGTTCCAGGTGCGAAGGGTGAGGGCATGGCCTTCTCCACCGTTGCCGAAGCTCAGATGGCATTCGACAGCAACTTCCTCGACATCCGTGCGATGGTCAAGATCCGCATCAACGGCGAGCTACAGGAGACCACTCTTGGTCGCACCCTGTTCCGCGAGACCCTTCCTGAGGGCTTCGTCTGGACCGAGGGTCGCGTTGGCAAGTCTGAGATCACCAAGATCATCACCCAGATGGTTGACGACTTCTCTCGTGTAGAGGTTGCTCAGTCGCTTGACCGCATCAAGGATGCCGGTTTCAAGTGGGCAACTCGCTCGGGCGTATCGATGTCCATCTCCGACGCATTCTTCGATGCAGACGGCGCCTTCGAGGCAATCCGTGCACGCAAGATCGCCGAGGGTGAAGTCAAGCACACCAAGATTCAGGTTGACTTCGACAACGGCATGATGAGCGACACCGACCGTCGCGACTCGCTGGGTAAGCTCTGGAACGAGATCACCAAGGACATTGAGGTAGAGCTAAAGGGCGCAATCCCAGACAGCAACGCAATTTCCAAGATGGTTAACTCGGGCGCCCGTGGTAACTGGATCCAGATCCGTTCCCTCATGGGTATGCGTGGTCCAGTAGCCACCTCGTCGGGTGACTTCATGCCTATGCCTATTAAGGGAAACTACCTGCTTGGTCTAACCGCCAACGAGTACTTCGTCAACGCAACCGGTGCCCGTAAGGGTAACGCGGACACCGCGATGAAGACCGCTGCCGCTGGTTACCTAACTCGTCGTCTAGTAGACGTTGCTCAGGATGTAATCATCCGCGACGCCGACTGTGGCGCTGCCCGTGGTCTAGAGAAGAACCTTCTCGACGACAAGGTAGTAGAGCTAAGCATCCTGCACCGTAACCTGCTCAAGGACATCACCGTGGGCAAGGAAACCGTTGCACACGCTGGTCAGGCAATCGACATGAAGCTGGTAACCATGCTTCGCGACAAGGGCATCGACTCGGTACACATCCGTTCGGTTCTCACCTGTGAGTCGGAGGCTGGCGTTTGTGCCGCATGTTACGGTACCTCGCTTGCAACCGGTGAAAAGGTTGAGCTCGGTGAGGCCATCGGTATCATCGCTGCACAGTCGATCGGTGAGCCTGGAACCCAGCTGACCATGCGTACCTTCCACACCGGTGGTGCCGCTGATAGCTCCAAGAAGGAAGTTATCAAGAAGCGTATCGGTGGTATTGAGCAGCGTGTTGAGCGTGAAATCTCGTACGACATCACCCAGGGTCTAACCGGTGTTACCGACCTCCTAGAGGCTCGTATCGGTTGGAGCCGTCAGGCCAAGGTTGGCGTTATGGCCTTCTGGCCAGGTACCGTCGACGTGGTCGAGGTCACCGGCTCGGGCGACAACGTGAAGTACGACGTTTACGTTCGTCCAAACGGTGAAGCAGCCGAGAAGGAAGCTCAGGAACTGGCAACGATGTACTCGTTCAGCCGTACCACCAGCAAGACCTTCAAGAAGCTGTCGCCATTTGCGCCAATCACCTCTGTAAACAGCAAGGACGACCTTCTCGTTGAGAAGGGCGACCAGGTTGAAGCCGGAGACTTCCTACAGGCCGGAACCCCAATTCCTCACGAGGTATTGATGGTTAGCGGTGCTCGCGAAGCCGCCAAGGTAATCATCGATGGTGTTCAGGCCATCTATGGTTCGCAGGGTGTACCACTGCACGACAAGCACCTTGAGGTAATTGTTCGTCAGATGCTGGGCAAGGTAACCGTAATCGACTCGGGCGACACCACCATGTTGCCTGGTGAGGTTGTGGACCGCGTCAAGTTCACCGCTATCAACCGCGCGATTGTTAAGGCCGGCCAGAAGCCTGCCTCGGCACGTCAGGAAGTTATGGGTATGACCCGTGCCTCGCTGGCTGCTCAGTCGTGGCTATCGGCAGCTTCGTTCCAGGAGACCACCCGAGTTCTTACTCAGGCAGCCCTGGACCGCAAGTCCGACAAGCTGGTTGGTCTCAAGGAGAACGTCATCATCGGTAAGCTCATCCCAGCTGGTACCGGTCTTGCCAAGTACCGCAACATCACTGTTGAGGCCACCGAAGAAGCCAAGAACGAGAAGTACCCGAACCGCATTTGGGCAACCCCAACTGCCAACGATGACTTCGATTTCGACAGCACCTTCAACCACACCGACCTCAGTTTCACTTCGATCGAGAGCTACAGCGGCGACGCAGCTCCGGTTGAAGCAGAAGAGAACTAGAAAAACCATTTGACCGGCCGGAGAGTCTTGCGATAGGCTTAACCAAGCGTGTGCTAAGGCACACTATTGGTACCCCAATCGCGAGGATCTCTCCGGCGGGTCACCCCAAAATCTGGTAGCACTACTTACTACTCATTTAGTTGTTGTTTAGTAGTTAGCCACCGATGCTTGCAAGCAAGAAAAATCTCGCGCTAAAACAGCGCGGGCTCTAAAAGGAGAAGTAGTGCCAACAATTCAGCAGTTGGTCCGCAAGGGACGCACGGCTAAGTTCAGCAAGACCAAGACCCCTGCGCTTAAGGCCAGCCCACAGCGTCGCGGCGTTTGCACCCGCGTGTACACCACCACCCCAAAGAAGCCAAACTCGGCTCTCCGTAAGGTAGCTCGTGTCAAGCTAAGCAACGGCATTGAAGTAACCGCCTACATCCCAGGCGAGGGTCACAACCTCCAGGAGCACTCGATGGTGCTCGTTCGCGGTGGTCGTGTTAAGGACCTTCCTGGTGTTCGCTACAAGATCGTCCGTGGTGCTCTTGACACCCAGGCAGTGAAGAACCGTAAGCAGGCTCGCAGCCAGTACGGTGCAAAGAAGGGTAAGTAATGCCTCGCAAAGGTCCAGTAACTAAGAAGCCAGTCGTAGCAGATCCTGTATACGGCTCGCCAGTTGTATCCCAGCTCGTAAACAAGATTCTCCTCGACGGCAAGAAGTCGCTCGCAGAGCAGATCGTTTACGGCGCACTTGAGGGTGCAAAGAACAAGTCGGGCGCAGAGGCAGTTGTACTGCTGAAGAAGGCCCTAGACAACATCCGTCCAACCGTAGAGGTTCGTTCGCGTCGTGTTGGTGGCTCCACCTACCAGGTTCCAGTTGAGGTCAAGGCACACCGTGCCAACACCCTAGCTATGCGCTGGTTGGTTTCGTACGCCAAGGCTCGCCGCGAGAAGACCATGACCGACCGCCTGATGAACGAGATCCTCGACGCATCGAACGGTCTTGGTGCAGCTGTGAAGCGTCGCGAAGACACTCACAAGATGGCCGAGTCCAACAAGGCATTCGCACACTACCGCTGGTAATAACTTTTACATCCGCCTGTTAACCTCTGGTTCAACAGGCGGATGTACTTATTTCTTTTAGACGCTTTTTTCAAAAACATACGGAGGAACCGTGGCACAAGACGTGCTCACCGACCTGAACAAGGTTCGCAACATCGGCATCATGGCTCACATTGACGCCGGTAAGACCACCACCACCGAGCGAATCCTGTTCTACACCGGTATCACTCACAAGATTGGTGAGGTGCACGATGGTGCAGCCACCATGGACTGGATGGAGCAGGAGCAGGAGCGCGGTATCACCATTACCTCGGCTGCAACCACCTGTTTCTGGAACAAGAACCAGATCA
>JBDLVH010000088.1:0-12799 GCA_039804865.1 Actinomycetota bacterium
CGAAAAGGGCACCGCGGCTAAGACCAAGCCAGCCAAGACCACCGATACAAAAGGCGACGCCATCTCGCTCTGGGACTCCCAGCGCTAGCGGTTTTGCTAGTATTTTTTAGAGCGCAACGAAAGGCAACAAATGTCCAGCAATGACCCAGGCCACGGCAACTCCGTAGCTTCTTGGACCACCGTGACCATCATCATGGTTGCTACCGCATTTGGCACCTGGTTCTTCTGGGTAGACCAGCCAGTTCTGGTCTGGGCATCCGCAGGCCTAGCAGTTGCCGGTCTCGTTGTAGGTTTCATCCTCAAGCAGGCTGGCTACGGCGTAGGCGGCAGCAAGACTAAGAGCCACTAGTGCTCGAGGAACTCTACGCGGGTTCCGTTGCAGATTCTGCGAAGCGCCAAGAGCAAATCAGCCTCGCTCAGGTTGAAAAGGCTGCTTTGGCTGCTCATCCCGCACTCAACGCCCTCGAGTTTCTAAAGCCGGCCGACCAGATAAAGGTTTTGGCCGAGGTAAAGCGTGCTTCGCCTTCTCGCGGGGACATGGCCGAAATTCCTGATCCAGCGCTGCTGGCCGAGATCTATGCCAACAATGGCGCCTCTGCAATCAGTGTTCTCACCGAGATGCGCAAGTTCAAGGGCAGCATGGACGACCTGCGCGCGGTGCGTGCCAAGGTAAATGTGCCGCTGCTGCGCAAAGACTTCATCACCAACGAGTACCAGATCCTTGAGGGCCGTGCCGCCGGAGCCGACATCATCCTGTTGATTGTTGCCGGCCTAGACCAGAAGACCATCCTGCGTCTAAAGCACTTCACCGAAGAGCTGGGCATGACCGCCTTCATCGAAACTCACGACGCCGACGAACTCAGCCGCGCCCTTGACATCGATGCCAAGTTGCTGGGTGTAAACGCCCGCGACCTCTCCACCTTCCAGACCGATCGCAACCTGTTTGCCACCCTCGCTCCGGCCATTCCTGCCGGTGTCATCAAGGTGGCCGAAAGCGCCGTTCGCAACGCAGACGACGTGGCTCACTACCGCGCCGCCGGAGCAGACGTGGTGCTGGTTGGCGAGGCCCTGGTTACCAACGACCCTGCCGCAATGCTGAAGTCCTTCCTGCAGGCCGGCTAGCCCACCTTCAACCCGTAAAGTTGTAGCCATGACTGAAACCCAAAACCCAAAGAGTCTGCGCGCCGAAGAGGGCCCTTACTTTGGCGAATTTGGTGGTCGCTACGTGCCAGAATCACTGATTGCTGCACTCGACCAGCTGACCGAGACCTATAACATCGCCAAGGCCGACCCCGAGTTTGCCTTCGAACTTGCCGAGCTGCACCGCACCTACACCGGCCGCCCAAGCATCATCACCGAGGCCAAGCGCTTCGCTGCCCTGGCAAACCCGGATGTGCGCATCTTCCTCAAGCGTGAAGACCTAAACCACACCGGCAGTCACAAGATCAACAACGTGCTCGGTCAGGCTCTGCTTGCCAAGCGTATGGGCAAGACCCGAATCATTGCCGAAACCGGCGCGGGCCAGCACGGCGTTGCCAGCGCAACCGCTGCAGCGCTGTTTGGCCTCGAGTGCGTGGTCTACATGGGCGAGGTTGACACCGAGCGCCAGGCTCTAAACGTTGCCCGCATGCGCCTGCTTGGTGCCGAGGTCATCGCCGTTAAGTCGGGTAGCCGCACCCTCAAAGACGCCATCAACGAGGCGCTGCGCGACTGGGTAGCCAACGTGGACAACACCCACTACCTGCTTGGCACCGTTGCCGGCCCACACCCGTTCCCAGCCATGGTTCGCGACTTCCATTCGGTGATTGGCATCGAGGCCCGTCAGCAGATGCTGGATGAGTTTGGCTTCCTGCCAACCGCATTGGCTGCCTGCGTGGGCGGTGGCTCCAACGCCATCGGCCTGTTCCACGCCTTCCTAGACGACGCCGATGTGCAGCTGCACGGCTTTGAGGCAGCCGGCGACGGCCTTGACACCCCACGCCACGCAGCCACTCTTACCTACGGCCGCCCTGGCGTGCTGCACGGTGCCCGCAGCTACATGCTGCAGGACGAAGACGGCCAGACCATCGAGAGTCACAGCATCAGCGCCGGCCTCGACTACCCAGGCATCGGCCCAGAGCACGCCTGGCTGAAGGACCTTGGTCGTGCTCAGTACCGCGGCATCTCGGATGCCGAGGCAATGGACGCCATGCTCGAGCTCAGCCGCACCGAGGGCATCATCCCTGCCATCGAGACCTCGCACGCGCTGGCCGGTGCACTCAAGTTGGCCAAGGAACTCCCAGCTGGTTCATCAATCCTGGTGAACCTCTCGGGCCGCGGCGACAAGGACATGGAGACCGCAGCCAAGTACTTCGGTTTCATCTCGGAGGACAAGAACTAATGGCTCGCCCAACTACCGCAGAGGTTTTGAAGTCCCGCAAGGAATCCGGCAAGGGTTCACTGGTTGGCTACTTCCCTGCCGGCTACCCAAGCCTGCAGGAGTCGGTTGAAGCCGCAGTTGCCATGTGCGAAAACGGCGTTGACGTTCTAGAACTGGGTGTGCCTTACAGCGACCCAGTTATGGACGGCGCCGTCATTCAGGCCGCAACCCTTGAGGCGCTTGAGGGCGGCTTCAAGTTGAAGCAGGTATTCGAGGCTGTCAAGCAGATCACCGATCGCGTGGACACCCCCGTTTTGGTCATGACTTACTGGAACCCAGTGGTTCAGTACGGCGTAGAGCGTTTTGCAGTCGATCTTGCCGCCGCCGGGGGAGCAGGCCTAATCACCCCAGACCTCATTCCGGATGAGGCCTCCGAATGGCTTACCGCCAGCGACGCCCACAACCTCGACCGCGTCTTCCTGGCAGCGCCAACCAGCACCCCGGAGCGCATCCAGGTAGCCACCGATCTGAGCCGCGGTTTTGTGTATGCGGTTTCCACCATGGGCATCACCGGTGCCCGCGCCGAACTAGACCAGCAGGCCCGCAAGGTGGTTGCCGGTGTTCGCACCGCCAGCAGCGCACAGAACACCTGCGTGGGTATCGGCATTTCAACCGCCGAACAGGTGGCCGAGGTCAACGAGTACGCCGATGGGGCTATTGTTGGAAGCGCGTTCGTACGCGCCTACCAGGATGGCGGAATAGACGCACTAAAACTAAAGGTTTCCGAACTAGCATCGAAGCTGAACCGGTAATTCCGGCGATCCAGGAGAAATAAGCAGTGAACCGTTTCATCGCAAGCATTCCAAGCCCAACAGTCAACAACTTCCAGGCTGGACCGTTCCTAATTCGCTTCTATGCGCTCTTCATCATCGTTGGCATTGTGCTTGCAATCGTTGCTTCGGCTATTCGTCTGCGCAATCGCGGCGCGAAGGCCGGCCTGGCAGTAGACATCGCCATTTGGACTGTGCCGTTTGGCATCGCTGGCGCACGTCTGTTCCACGTGCTCACCCACGTAAACGACTACTTCGGCACCGGCAAGAACCCGCTTGCCATGTTCTACATCTGGGAGGGCGGCCTTGCAATCTACGGCGGCCTGATCTTCGGTGCCATCGGCGCCTACATCGGTGCCCGCATGGCCGGTATCAAGTTCTTCGCCTACGCCGACGCACTGGTTCCTGGTCTGCTGGTGGCTCAGGCCGTAGGCCGCTGGGGCAACTTCTTCAACAACGAGCTTTTCGGCACCCCAACCAACCTGCCTTGGGGCCTAGAAATCCCTCAGAGCAACGCAGCCTACCCAGTAGGCCTTCCTGCCGGTCAGCTATTCCAGCCAACCTTCCTTTACGAGTCGCTCTGGAGCCTGCTGGGCATCTTCGTGCTGCTCTGGGCAGAGAAGCGCTTCAACCTGCAGTGGGGCAAGATGTTTGCCTCGTACCTGATCTACTACTCGTTTGGCCGCATCTTCATCGAGTCGATCCGCCTCGACCCTGCCTACGTCTTCCTTGGCCTGCGCACCAACGTTTGGTCGGCTATCGGTGGCGTTGTTCTTGGCATTGCGTTGTTCTGGTACCAGAGCCGCAAGCACACCGGCGTTGAGCTCTCGATTTACCTTCCAGGACGCGCTCCGGTCACCCACATCGAAACCGCGGAAGAAGCCGCGGCGGACATCGAAGAGGCGTTGGAATCCAGCACCGATGAGGTACAATCTAAGTCTGAGTAATTCCTTGGGATTTTTATCTAAATCCCTAAAAGGCAGTTCATAAGCCGCCAAAAGCGCAGATCTCTCGGCACCAAACAATTCAACCGCGATGTTAGCGGTAATCGGGCCAGCGTTGTCCCCAGTCTTCACTCACTGATTGATTGGATTTGGCATGTCTGTTATGTCCCCGTTCGAGCGCTTCTCAACTGCGCCCGGCAAGGTTGGCCTATACGACCCCGCGTTCGATAAGGACGCCTGTGGTCTGGCAATGGTCGCTACCCTCCGTGGCACTCCCGGACATGACATCATCGACACCGCGCTTAGCGCGCTAACCAACCTCGAGCACCGCGGTGCCGTTGGCTCTGACGCCGGCACTGGCGATGGCGCCGGTATCCTCACCCAGCTTCCAGACGCTTTCCTGCGCGCCGTTGCTGGCTTCGAACTTCCTGCCGCCGGTGGTTACGCCGCTGGTCTGGTATTCCTTTCCACCAACGCCGATGAGCGCGCTCACGAGAAGGCTGGCTTCGAGAAGCTTGCCGCCGAAGAAAAGCTTCAGGTGCTTGGCTGGCGCGAAGTTCCGGTTCGTCCGGAGGTCCTCGGTGACCTAGCTCGCGCAGCTCAGCCTTTCATCGAGCAGGTATTCGTTGCACCGGTTGACGGCATCAGCGGCATCGAGCTGGAGCGTCGCACCTTCCGTCTGCGCAACCGCTCGGAGCGCAGCCTGGGCATCTACCACCCATCGCTTTCGAGCCGCACCCTGGTCTACAAGGGCATGGTCACCACCCTGCAGCTTGAGCCGTTCTACCCAGACCTAAGCGACGAGCGCTTTGCCTCCACCTTGGCTCTGGTTCACTCGCGCTTCAGCACCAACACCTTCCCATCGTGGCCACTGGCTCACCCGTTCCGCATGATTGCGCACAACGGTGAGATCAACACCGTAAAGGGAAACCGCAACTGGATGCGCGCCCGCGAGGCCCAGCTTTCCAGCCCAGAACTTGGCGACCTAAAGCAGCTCAGCCCAATCATCACCCCAGCCGGCTCCGACTCGGCCTCGTTCGACGAGGTTGTAGAGCTGCTGTACCTTGGCGGCCGCAGCCTGCCTCACGCCATGATGATGATGATCCCAGAGGCTTGGGAGAAGCAGACCGACATCGAGCCTGCTCGCAAGAACTTCTACGACTACCACAGCATGCTGATGGAGCCATGGGACGGCCCTGCCGCAGTTATCTTCACCGATGGCTCGCTAGTTGGCGCAACCCTAGACCGCAACGGTCTGCGCCCAGGTCGTTACGTCATCACCGACGACGGCCTAGTGGTTCTCGCCTCCGAAATCGGTGTGGTCAACATCGACCCAGCCAAGATTGTCCGCAAGGGCCGTCTGCAGCCTGGCCGCATGTTCATCGCCGACACCGTCAGTGGTCGTCTAATCGACGACGACGAGATCAAGTCTGAGATTGCCGCCCTAGAGCCTTGGGGCGAATGGCTGGAGCAGAACCGCATCAAGCTGGACGAGCTACCAGACCGTGAGCACATCGCTCACACCGCAAGCAGCGTAAACCGCCGTCAGCGCACCTTCGGTTACACCCAGGAAGAGCTTCGTATCCTGCTGGCACCGATGGCCAAGACCGGCGCAGAGCCTGTTGGCGCCATGGGTAGCGACACCCCAATCGCCGCTATCTCAAGCCGCCCACGCCTAATCTTCGACTACTTCGTGCAGCAGTTTGCGCAGGTAACTAACCCGCCGCTAGACAGCATCCGCGAAGAGGTTGTCACCTCGCTTGGCACCGGCATTGGCCCAGAGGGCAACGTTTTGGCTGCCACTCCTGAGCACGCTCGCCAGATTTCGCTGAGCTTCCCGGTTCTAAGCAACGATGAGCTTGCCAAGATCAAGCACATCGACGAGAAGCCGGGTGCAGGCAACGCATTCACCGTTGAGGGTCTTTACCGCGTGGATGGGGGAGCCGAGGCTCTTGCCAGCCGTATCCGCGAGATCTTTGACGAGGTTGACGCCGCCATCAACGACGACGCCAAGTACCTGATCCTTTCGGACCGCGACAGCAACCGTGAACTAGCACCGATTCCTTCGTTGCTGCTCACCAGCGCAGTTCACCACCACCTCATCCGCACCGGCCGCCGCACCATGGTTGGCCTGGTTGTTGAGGCAGCCGACGCCCGCGAGGTTCACCACATCGCCGCGCTCATCGGTTACGGTGCCGCAGCCGTCAACCCTTACCTAGCCATGGAATCCTGTGAGCAGATGGTAAAGGACGGCCTAATCGAGGGCGTAAGCATTGAGAAGGCATCCAAGAACCTCATCAAGGGTCTTGGCAAGGGTGTTCTCAAGATCATGTCGAAGATGGGTATTTCTACCGTCTCGTCATACTCGGGAGCCCAGGTGTTTGAGGCCATCGGTCTCAGCCAGGAGTTTGTTGACACCTACTTCACCGGCACCACCAGCCAGCTTGGCGGTATCGGCATCGAGGTAATTCACGAGGAGAACGCAGCTCGTCACAAGAGCGCCTACCCAATCGACGAGGTCACCAATGTGCACCAGTTGCTTGAGGTTGGCGGCGAGTACCAGTGGCGTCGCGAAGGCCCGGCTCACCTGTTTAGCCCGGAGACCATCTTCAAGCTGCAGCACTCCACCAAGACCAAGAGCATGGACATCTTCCGCGACTACACCAAGTCGGTTGATGACCAGGCCGAGAACCTGATGACCCTTCGTGGTCTGTTCACCCTGCGCACCGGCGTTCGCCCTGCGGTTTCCATCGATGAGGTTGAGCCAATCTCTGAGATCGTAAAGCGCTTCTCAACCGGTGCGATGTCCTACGGCTCCATCTCCAAGGAAGCCCACGAGACTCTGGCAATCGCCATGAACCGTCTGGGCGGCAAGAGCAACACCGGTGAGGGCGGCGAGGACGTAGAGCGTCTGCTAGACCCAACCCGTCGCTCTGCTGTGAAGCAGGTTGCATCCGGTCGCTTCGGTGTGACCAGCATGTACCTCACTCACGCCGACGACATCCAGATCAAGATGGCACAGGGCGCCAAGCCTGGTGAGGGTGGCCAGCTGCCACCAAACAAGGTTTACCCTTGGGTTGCTCGTACCCGTCACTCCACCGCAGGTGTTGGCCTTATCTCGCCACCTCCTCACCACGACATCTACTCGATTGAAGACCTCAAGCAGCTGATCTTCGACGTCAAGCGCGCCAACCGTGCCGCTCGCGTTCACGTCAAGCTGGTTTCGCAGGTTGGAATCGGTACCGTTGCAGCCGGTGTTGCCAAGGCCAAGGCCGACGTAATTCTGGTTTCGGGCCACGATGGTGGTACCGGTGCCAGCCCGCTCAACTCGCTGAAGCACGCCGGAACCCCTTGGGAGCTTGGCCTTGCAGAGGCACAGCAGACGCTGATGCTAAACGGCCTACGCGACCGCGTAACCGTTCAGGTTGACGGCCAGATGAAGACCGGCCGCGACGTAGTCATCGCTGCGCTTCTTGGTGCCGAAGAGTTCGGTTTTGCTACCGCTCCGCTGGTTGTTGAGGGCTGCATCATGATGCGCGTTTGCAACCTAGACACCTGCCCAGTTGGTGTTGCCACCCAGAACCCTGCACTTCGTGCTCGTTTCACCGGTCAGGCAGACCACGTGGTCAACTTCTTCGAGTTCCTGGCTCAGGAGGTACGCGAGTACCTTGCTGCTCTAGGTTTCCGCTCGATCGAAGAGGCCGTGGGCCAGGCTCAGATGCTGGACATGAACCGCGCCATCAGCCACTGGAAGGCAGACGGCCTAGACCTGAGCCCAATCCTGGCCGGTCCGGTCTTCGGTCCAGAAGAGAACCGCAGCCGCACCACCTTCCAGGACCACGAGCTTGAGAAGCACTTCGACCACAAGCTGATTGCTGCCGCCGAAGATGCCCTCAAGAGCGCCAAGTCGGTTGTCATCAACCTGCCAATCACCAACGTAGACCAGGCTGTTGGAACCATGCTGGGCAACGAGCTGACCAAGGCTTACGGCGTTGAGGCACTCCCGGAGGGCACCATCACCGTGAACCTAACCGGTGCTGCCGGTCAGTCGTTCGGTGCGTTCGTTCCTAAGGGCATCAAGCTTTCGCTCACCGGCGACAGCAACGACTACGTGGGTAAGGGCCTTTCGGGCGGAACCATCGTGGTCAAGCCACACGCCAACTCGCCATTCCTGGCCGAAGAGAACATCATCGCCGGTAACGTCATCGGTTACGGTGCCACCAGTGGAAGCATGTTCTTCCGCGGCATCGTAGGCGAGCGCTTCCTGGTTCGTAACTCGGGTGTTGCAGCGGTCTGTGAGGGTGTGGGCGACCACGCACTTGAGTACATGACTGGTGGAACCGCCGTTATCCTCGGTAAGACTGGCCGCAACCTCGGTGCTGGTATGTCCGGTGGTGTTGCTTACGTCTACAAGCTGCGCGGAGACCGCGTTAACCACGAGGCACTTGCCGCTGGCGAACTGCACATCGGAGCCCTAGAGGCCAACGATGCAGCTGCCCTCAAGACTCTTCTCGAGGCACACGTTGCCGAGACCGGTTCGGCTGTTGCCGAGCGCATCTTGGCCAACTTCGAGACCGAGCTTGCCCACTTTGTACGTGTCCTGCCACGCGACTACGCAGCGGTGCTCAGCATCCGCGAGAAGGCCGTGGCCGAGGGCGTAGACCCAGACGGCGAAGTCGTTTGGGAGCAGATTTTGGAGGTTACCCGTGGCTGATCCAAGAGGCTTCCTCAAGCTCACCGAGCGCGAGACCGCTAAGCGTCGCCCTGTCGACATCCGCATCCAGGACTGGAAAGAGGTCTACGAGAAGCGCGATCAGGCGGTGGTTCGTGCTCAGGCCGGCCGTTGCATGGACTGTGGCGTACCTTTCTGCCACCAGGGCTGCCCACTAGGCAACCTGATTCCAGAGTGGAACGACCTAACCTGGCGCAACCAGGGCAAGGTTGCCATCGAGCGCCTGCACCAGACCAACAACTTCCCTGAGTTCACCGGCCGTCTGTGCCCAGCACCTTGCGAATCTGCCTGTGTGCTTGGCATCAACCAGCCTGCTGTGACCATCAAGGAGGTGGAGGTCAGCATCATCGATGAGGCCTTCGACAAGGGCTGGGTCACCTCGCACTCTCCAGAGCGCATGACCGGAAAGACCGTAGCCGTTGTTGGCTCGGGTCCTGCCGGCCTTGCCGCCGCACAGCAGCTTGCTCGCGCCGGTCACACCGTTGCCGTTTACGAGCGCGACGACCGCATCGGTGGTCTGCTTCGCTACGGTATCCCAGACTTCAAGATGGAAAAGACCCACATCGACCGCCGCCTAGCTCAGCTAGAGGCCGAGGGCGTTCGTTTCCGCGCCGGTGTAAACATCGGTGAGGACATCACCTGGGAAGACCTCCGCAGCCGCTACGACGCAGTTCTAGTTGCCACCGGCGCCACCAAGCCACGCGACCTAGCGATTCCTGGCCGCGAGCTTGACGGCGTTCACTACGCCATGGAGTTCCTGACCCAGGGCAACAAGGCAGTAGCCGGCGACACCCTGGAGAACCAGATTCACGCCAAGGGCAAGCACGTAATCGTGCTTGGTGGTGGAGACACCGGTGCCGACTGCATCGGTACTTCAACCCGCCAGGGCGCAATCAGCGTTACCACCCTTGCCATTGGCAAGCAGCCTCCAACCGAGCGCCCAACCGGACAGCCATGGCCAACCTTCCCAACTCTGTTTGAGGTTGCCAGCGCCCACGAAGAATTTGGCGAGCGCACCTACCTGGCTTCCACCGTGGAGTTTGTGGGGGAGAACGGCAAGGTTACCGGCGTAAAGGTTGCCGAGACCGAGTTTGTTGACGGCAAGCGCCTTCCAAAGGCTGGCACCGAGCGCATCCTTCCTGCCGACCTAGTGCTACTAGCACTTGGATTCACCGGCGTTGAAGGCGACTCGCTCGCCACCGAGACCGGCACCATCATCGACGGCCGCGGCAACGTGGCCCGCGATGGCAAGTACGCCACCAACACCGATGGCGTGTTTGTTGCCGGTGACGCCGGACGCGGTCAGAGCCTGATCGTCTGGGCAATCGCCGAGGGCCGTGCAGCCGCTGCCGCCATCGACGAGTATCTGGAAGGCACCACCGAGCTTCCATTCCCAGTGAAGCCAACCGACCGACCACTATCGATTTACAGCTAAACCCTCCGTTTAGTTCACCAACCATTCACGGTCTCGCCCGAGACTGTGAGAACCAAGGAAATCGGCACATTGCCGAAGACCGGAAGAAGGAATAATGAGACGCGCAAAGATTGTTGCGACCCTCGGCCCAGCCACCGACAGCTATGAGAACATCCGTGCCATCATCGAAGCCGGTGTTGACGTTGCACGTATGAACCTCAGCCACGGCTCCTACGACGTGCACGAGGCCATCTACCGCACCGTGCGTAAGGCCGCTGCAGATGTTGGCAAGGCCGTAGGTATCTTCGTAGACCTTCAGGGTCCAAAGATCCGTCTTGGCAAGTTTGAGAACGGCCCACACTACCTAGAGGTAGGCGACGTCTTCAAGATCACCATCGAAGAGATGCTGGGTACCGCCGAGATGTGTGGAACCACCTTCAAGGGTCTTTGCGGCGACGTTAAGCCTGGCGACGTTCTTCTAATCGACGATGGCAAGGTAACCCTTCGCGCCACCGAGGTAACCGACACCGTAGTTACCACCGTGTGTGAGATCCCTGGTTTTGTTTCCAACAACAAGGGTATCAACCTGCCAGGTGTTGCAGTAAACGTTCCTGCACTGTCCGAGAAGGACGAGGCAGACCTTCGTTGGGGTCTAAAGCTTGGCGTAGACATGATCGCGCTTTCGTTCGTTCGTAACGCAGCAGACATCGTTCGCGTTCACGAGATCATGGCGGAAGAGGGCATCTTCGTTCCTACCATCGCCAAGATCGAGAAGCCACAGGCCGTAGAGGCGCTTGAGGAAATCATCGACGCCTTCGACGGCATCATGGTTGCCCGAGGCGACCTCGGTGTAGAGCTTCCACTAGAGCAGGTTCCACTGGTTCAGAAGCGCGCTGTAGAGCTAAGCCGCCGCTGGGCAAAGCCGGTAATCGTTGCCACCCAGATGCTTGAGTCGATGATTGAGTCGCCTCGCCCAACCCGCGCCGAGACCTCGGACGTTGCAAACGCCATCCTCGATGGTGCAGACGCAGTCATGCTTTCGGGCGAGACCAGCGTTGGTAAGTGGCCGGTAATCACCGTTGAGACCATGGCAAAGATCGTTGAGAGCACCGAGGAAAACGGTCTAGACCGCATCCCAGAGCTTGGCACCCGCCCACACACCCACTCGGGTGCTGTATCGCTAGCCGCAGTCGAGATCGCAACCCTGCTGGGCTGCAAGTACGTCTGTGTCTTCACCGAGTCGGGCGACTCGTTCCGCCGTGTTTCGCGTCTGCGTGCAGCAGTTCCACTGCTTGCATTCACCCCAAGCGACACCATCCGCAACCGCCTCGCACTATCGTGGGGCGCCAAGAGCTACCTAGTTTCGCCAGTCAAGCACACCGACCAGATGATGGCACAGGTGGACGAGCTGGTTCTGGCCAACGGCCTAGCCAAGGTTGGCGAGGAAGTTGTCATCGTGGCAGGAACCCCTCCTGGCATCCCAGGTTCCACCAACTCGCTAAAGGTTCACCGAGTTGGCGACGCCGTAAACGGTGTTGTAGCTGGCTACCAGAACTCCTAAGCATTAGCTTTCAAGCGGACTCAGTCGAAAGGCTGGGTCCGCTTGGCTTTTAACCACATTTCGCCAGCTAAAACAGTTAGCAAACTCTAACGAACCCGAAACTCCACCGAAACATCCAGATGGTTTCCTATAAATACCAACCTGCGAAGGAGCGTCAAATGGGCATGCAAATTTTGGTTATCGGTTTGGCCGGTTCGGGTAAGTCCACGGTGGGTAGGGCATTGGCCCAGAAGCTAGGCATCGCCTATGTTGATGGCGATCGCCTGCACCCGCAGGCCAACCTCGACAAGATGGCGAAGGGAACCCCGCTGAGCGACGAGAATCGCGACGAGTGGGTAGAGAACATCATCAACGCGCTTGAGCACGGCAACGTGGTTATCGGGGCATCACTGCTGAAGGCGCACTACCGCGAGCTGATCAACCGTCGCATTCAGCGTGTGAAGTTTGCCCAGCTGGATGCACCAGCATCGGTGTTGGAATCTAGGCTAAGCGACCCAACTGGCAACCTGTTCCGCAAACCGCTGCTCAACGCACAGCTGCGCATCGCAGACCCGCTGGGACCACAGGAACCGGGCAAGCGCTATGACGCCACTCTGCCGGTGGATGTGCTGGTTGCGAAGATTGCGACTGACTTCAGGGTTGACTGATTTCCGCTGATTCAGGCGGGACTTTCACCCCGAGCGCGGGCCGATGCGCCACAGCGCATTTGCCAATGCGAGAAAATTCACTGGTAGGGGCTCAACCCGGGACTTTCACCCGTCCAAACCCCTCGCGATGCTTCGCATCGCTCGAACTCGGTTTGGTTCCTATGCGGTTTGAAGTGCACGCACACGGTGCAAAAATAAAAAAGACCCCATACGGGGTCTTTTTTATTTTGTGCCGAAGGCGGGACTTGAACCCGCACTCCTTTCGGAAAAGCATTTTGAGTGCTCCGCGTCTGCCATTTCGCCACTTCGGCC
>JBDLVH010000089.1:0-12675 GCA_039804865.1 Actinomycetota bacterium
GAGAAGCACGACAAGTCGCTCATCATCGCCAGCAAGGGCGTGGCCTCCGGTGGCGAGGGCGAGATTCTCAAGGTAATCATCGAACTGGACGAGCAGATGCGTGCCGCAGCCGCCGAACTCAACTTCGAACTGGCAGCACGCTTGCGCGACGAGATTTCGGAGTACAAGTACGAGCTGCGGCAGATGGACAAGGCCGGCCACCTTTAGGCACTTAGGTGTCAGCCAGCGAGGTTAAACTTGCAGGGTGTCTATCTCTAAGGTTCCTCACTCCAACACCCTTCACGTCAAGGGTGCCCGCGTTCACAACCTAAAGAATCTCGACATCGAGATTCCGCGCGATTCGCTGGTGGTTTTCACGGGCTTGAGTGGTTCGGGTAAGTCATCGTTGGCCTTCGACACCATCTTTGCCGAGGGTCAGCGCCGCTACGTAGAGAGCCTCTCGGCCTACGCCCGCCAGTTCCTTGGCCAGGTAGACCGCCCAGACGTCGACTTCATCGAGGGCCTAAGCCCTGCGGTCTCCATCGACCAGAAGTCCACCAACCGCAACCCGCGTTCCACCGTGGGAACCATCACCGAGATCCACGACTACCTGCGTCTGCTCTGGGCTCGCATCGGTGTGCCTTACTGCGCCACCTGCAACGAGAAGATCGTGAAGCAGACCCCGCAGCAGATTGTGGACCAGCTGCTAGAGCTGCCGGAGGGCACTCGCTACCAAATCTTGGCGCCAATCGTAGACCAGAAGAAGGGCGAGTTCGTAGACCTCTTCAAGGACCTAATCTCGCAGGGTTACGCCCGTGCCGTGGTTGACGGCGAGGTCATTCAGCTGGCCGAGGCCGCACCACTAAAGAAGACCTTCAAGCACGATATCTCTGTGGTGGTAGACCGCCTGGTTGCCAAGAGCGACATCATCGGCCGCCTAACCGATTCGGTGGAGACCGCCCTGAAGCTGGCCGGTGGCCGCATCCTGATTGACTTCGTAGACATCAAGGGCGATGAGGAGGGCAAGACCCGCGTCTTCTCCGAGAAGATGTCCTGCCCAAACGAGCACCCGCTTTCGCTCACCGAGATTGAGCCACGCACCTTCTCGTTCAACGCTCCGTTCGGTGCCTGCCAAACCTGTAGCGGCCTTGGCACCAAGATGTCGGTGGACGCCGACCTGGTCATCGGCGACCCAGACGCCAGCATCAACGATGGCGTGCTGCTGCCTTGGAGCACTCAGGGCAAGGGTCTGTTCCACTACTTCCAGCGCATGCTGGAGGGCCTAGGAGCCGATTTGGGCTTCACCCTGGACCAGCCTTGGAACACCATGGACGAGGTGGCCCAGCAGGCCGTGCTCTACGGCAACAACTTTGATGTTCAGGTCAAGTTCAAGAACCGCTACGGCCGCGAACTGCGCTACACCAGTGGCTTCGAGGGCGTGCTTTCTTACATCGAGCGCAAGTGGCTGGAGAGCGAAAACGACTTCCAGCGCTACCGCTGGAGCGGCTTCCTGCGCGAGGTTCCTTGCCCAGACTGCAACGGTGCTCGTCTGCGCCCAGAGGTGCTGGCCGTCAAGGTGGCCAAGCACAGCATCGCCGATGTAGCGGCCATGAGCCTGGGAGACTGCGTCAAGTACTTCGAGACCATCGTGCTGGACGAGCGCGACGTGAAGATTGCCGCTCAGGTACTGCGCGAGATTCGCGCCCGCCTCGACTTCCTGATCGCCGTTGGCCTCGACTACCTGAGCCTCGAGCGCGCGGCCGGTACCCTGTCCGGTGGCGAGGCCCAGCGCATCCGCCTGGCTACCCAGATTGGTTCGGGCCTTACCGGCGTGCTCTACGTGCTAGACGAGCCAAGCATTGGCCTGCACCAGCGCGACAACCGCCGCCTGATCGACACCCTGGTGAAGCTGCGCGATCTAGGCAACACCCTCATCGTGGTTGAACACGATGAAGACACCATCAAGGCCTCCGACTGGGTGGTAGACATCGGTCCTGGCGCCGGCGTAAACGGCGGAACCGTGGTGCACTCTGGCACCTACGAAGAACTGCTTGCCAACAAGAACTCGCTCACCGGTGGCTTCCTCAGTGGCCGCGAGACCATCGCGCTGCCTGCCAAGCGCCGCCCAATCGACCCAGCCCGCAAGCTAAAGGTGGTTGGCGCCCGCGAAAACAACCTGCGCAACGTAGACGTTGAGTTCCCATTGGGCACGCTCACCGCCGTCACAGGTGTAAGCGGTTCTGGCAAGTCCTCGCTGGTCAACGATGTGCTCTACGAGGTGCTGGCCAACAAGCTAAACGGCGCCAAGGGCGTTGCCGGCAAGCACACTCGCATCGAGGGAATCGATTTACTCGACAAGGTTGTGCACGTAGACCAGAACCCGATTGGCCGCACCCCGCGCTCCAACCCGGCCACCTACACCGGTGTCTTCGACCACATCCGCAAGCTCTTCGCCGACACCCAGGAATCGAAGGCTCGTGGTTACCAGCAGGGTCGCTTCTCCTTCAACGTCAAGGGTGGCCGCTGTGAGGCCTGCTCTGGCGATGGCACCCTGCGCATCGAGATGAACTTCCTGCCAGACGTCTACGTTGCCTGCGAGGTTTGCCACGGCGCCCGCTACAACCGCGAGACCCTGCAGGTGCTCTACAAGGGCAAGAACATTGCCGAGGTCCTAGAGATGCCAATCGCGGAGGCCGCCGAGTTCTTCGCACCGATTAGCGCCATTGCTCGTTTCCTGGTGACCCTTGTTGAGGTTGGCCTGGGCTACGTTCGCCTAGGCCAGAGCGCAACCACCCTCAGTGGTGGCGAGGCCCAGCGTGTGAAGCTGGCCACCGAACTTCAGCGTCGCAGCTACGGCCGCAGCATCTACGTTCTGGATGAACCAACCACCGGTCTGCACTTCGAGGACGTGCGCAAGCTACTACTGGTCATCAACGGCCTGGTAGACAAGGGCAACACCGTGCTGGTAATCGAGCACAACCTCGATGTCATCAAGTGCGCCGACTGGGTCATCGACCTTGGCCCAGAGGGCGGCAGCCGCGGTGGCCAGATTGTGGCCGAGGGCACCCCTGAGCAGGTGGCGGCCGTAAATGGTTCGTTCACCGGCACCTTCCTCAAGGAGATTCTGGCCTAAATGGCACAGGAGATCGATTGGCGCCCACAGACTGGGGAGATTCCTACCCAGCCTGGCGTCTATCGCTTCCTTGATGCCGGCGGCCGCGTGCTCTACGTGGGCAAGGCCAAGAACTTGCGCGCTCGACTCACCAACTACTTTGGCCCGCTAGACAGCCTGCACGAACGCACCCGCCGCATGGTCACCACCGCGGTGGACGTCAAATGGGTAATCGTAAAGACCGAGTACGAGGCACTGCAGCTTGAGTTCATGTGGATCAAGCAGTTCGATCCGCCCTTCAACGTTCGATTTAAGGACGACAAGTCATACCCTTACCTGGCCATATCAACCAGCGAGGCCTATCCGAGGGTATTCATTTCACGAAACCGTGAAATGAAGGGCGTCAAGTACTTTGGCCCCTACACCCAGGCCTGGACGGTACGCGAGACCCTCGACACCCTGCTCAAGGTCTACCCAATGCGCTCGTGCACCCAAGGCATCTTCGACCGCGCCAAGAAGTCGGGTCGCCCTTGCCTCCTGGGCGATATCGGCAAGTGCGCGGCGCCGTGTGTGGGCCGTGTTACCTCCGATGAACACCGAGCCATTTCCAAGCAGTTCATCGACTTCATGGGCGGCTCAGACACCAAGATGGTGGCCGAGCTCAAGGCCAAGATGCTGCAGGCCAGCGAGGAACAGAACTACGAGTACGCTGCCAGACTCCGCGACGACATCGTTGCCCTCGAGGCCGTGCTATCCAAGAGCACGGTTGTCTTCACCGATCAGACCGACGCCGACCTCTTTGCCATTGCCCACGACGACCTGGCCGCCGCGGTTTCACAGTTCATCGTTCGCGGTGGCCGCATCCGTGGTGTGCGCGGTTGGGTTGTGGACAAAGAGCTAGAGCGCGACCTACCCGAGCTGGTGGAGTACGTGCTGCAAAACGTTTACGAGTCGCCGGAGGGCGCCGAACCAATCGAAGTTCCGCGCGAGGTTTTGGTGCCAGAGCTACCCGAGGACAGCACCGAGCTGGCCAAGTGGCTGGGGGAGCGCCGCGGTTCCAAGGTAGACCTGCGCGTGCCACAGCGCGGCGATAAGGCCGCACTGGCCAAGACCGCGCTCACCAACGCCAAGCACGCGCTGTTGCTTTACAAGTCGCGTCGCACCGCCGACTTCACGGCCCGCGCCGATGCCCTCAGCGCCCTGCAGCGCGCCCTCAACCTGCCCGAGGCCCCGCTGCGAATCGAGTGCTTCGACATCTCGCACCTCTCGGGCACCAACGTGGTGGCATCCATGGTGGTCTTCGAAGACGGCCTGCCCAAGAAGGATCAGTACCGTCACTTTGCCATCGAAGAAACCACCGATGACACCGACAGCATCTACCAGGTGCTAATGCGCCGCCTCAAATACCTGGTGGAGCCAGAGACCCCGGCCGAGCCCGGATCCAAGCCGGCCCGCTTCGCCTACCGCCCAAACCTGCTGATTGTGGACGGAGGCCAGCCTCAGGTAAACGCAGCCGCCCGCGCCCTAAAGGACAGTGGCATCACCGATCTGGCCGTGGTCGGCATCGCCAAGCGCCTCGAGGAACTTTGGTTGCCGGAAGACCCGTTCCCGGTGATCTTGCCGCGAGGCGCCGACGAACTCTTCATGGTGCAGCGCCTGCGCGATGAGGCCCACCGATTTGCCATCAGCTACCAGCGCAAGAAGCGCTCGGGCAGCATTGCCAGCCAGCTCAACGACATCAATGGCCTGGGGGAGAAGCGCGTCACCGCTCTGCTCAAGCGTTTCGGTTCGGCTAAGAGACTCAAGCAGGCCACTTTGGACGAGATCTCAGAGGTAGCCGGCATCGGCCCAATCCTGGCCCAGCAAATCATCGATGCCATCGGCGAGTAGTCGCATACGGCCGCAAACATTACATCTTGAAGGCGATTTCCGTAATCTAGCTTTCGGCGTGTCGCGCGTGGCTAAACTAGCAACATCGCTTCAACGAGGGGTCCAAGTTGTCTAAACCAGAGCTTTTGATTGTCACCGGCATGTCCGGTGCCGGTCGCAGCACCGTGGGCAACGCGCTTGAGGATTTGGGCTGGTACGTAGTAGACAACTTGCCGCCTCAGATGCTGGGCCCAATCGCCGATTTGTTTCAGATTGCCAAGACCCCCGCACGCCGTGTGGCAGTGGTCATCGATGTTCGCGGCGGCGAGTTCTTTGGAGAGTTTGCCGAGAGCCTCAACGCGGTTCGCACTCGCGAGGTCAACCTGCGTGTGCTCTTCCTTGAGGCCAGCGACGCCGCCCTGGTAAAGCGCTTCGAAAACGTTCGCCGCCCACACCCACTGCAGGCCGACGGCACCATCCTCGATGGCATTGCCGCAGAGCGCCGCGCACTGCTGAGCGTCCGTGAAAACGCCGATGTGATCATGGACACTTCCGACCTAAACATCCACCAGCTAAGTAATCGCATCGCCGATGGCTTCAGCATCACCACCACGGCCAAGCTGCAGCTAACCGTGATGAGCTTCGGCTTCAAGTACGGGCTACCAAGCGACGCCGATATGGTGGCCGACGCCCGCTTCATTCCAAACCCGTTTTGGATAGAATCGCTTCGGCCTTTCACAGGCGAAGACAAAGAGGTTTCAGACTACGTACTCGATCAGTCGGGTGTAGCAGATTTTCTGGCAAACTACGTGGCAACGCTCAAGCCCGTTCTCAAGGGGTATCTAAACGAGAACAAGCGCTATGCGACCATCGCTATCGGTTGTACCGGTGGCAAACACCGATCGGTGGCACTTGTGCGTGCCCTATCGGCGCAATTGGGGGAACTAGACGACGTAACGGTCTCGGTTAAACACCGCGACCTAGGCAGGGAATAACAATGGCTCTAACAGCCGAAGTAAAAGATGAACTGGCGCGGATTGGCGTTACCAAGAGCAACGTTCGCGTTGCCGAGCTCTCGGCCATTTTGCGCTTTGCCGGCGGCCTTCACCTGGTTGGCGGCAAGATCGCCATCGAGGTTGAACTAGACACCGCTCAGCTGGCCCGTCGCGTGAAGAAAGAGCTCAGCGAGCTCTTCGGCATCGACAGCGAACTCTCCATCATTTCGCCATCCGGCATCCGTCGCGCCTCGCGCTACCAACTTCGTGTACTGCAGCAGGCCGATGTGCTTGCCCGCCAGACCGGACTTATCGACCCTAAGGGACGCCCGGTTCGCGGCCTTCCTGCGCACCTGGTTTCCGGCTCCATCGCCGAGGCTCAGGCAGTTTGGCGCGGCGCCTTCCTGGCTCGCGGCTCGCTGACCGACCCAGGTCGCTCGGCATCGCTGGAGATCACCGCACCTGGCAACGAGGCCGCAATGGCCCTGGTTGGCGTAGCTCGTCGCCTGGGCGTTGTTGCCAAGGCCCGCGAGGTCCGCGACCTGTTCCGTGTTGTCATCCGTGAGGGTGAGGCCATCGCCGCCATGCTCACCCAGATGGGCGCTCACACCCAGGTTCTCAAGTGGGAAGAGCTTCGCCTTCGCCGCGAGGTTCGTGCCACCGCTAACCGCCTAGCCAACTTCGATGACGCCAACCTGCGCCGCAGCGCTCAGGCAGCCGTTGCCGCCGGTGCCCGCGTGGCCCGCGCCCTAGAGATTCTGGGCGACGACGTGCCAGAGCACCTGCGCTACGCCGGCGCCCTGCGCCTAGAGCACAAGCAGGCATCGCTGGACGAACTGGGCCACCTGGCAGACCCACCGATGACCAAGGATGCCGTCGCCGGCCGAATTCGCCGATTGCTTGCAATGGCCGATAAGAAGGCAGAAGATTTAGGAATCCCGTTAACTGATGCATTCCTTCCCGAAGACATCGAAGAGTAACTTAGGATTTTGTTAGGCGCTTAGTTTCTAAGCAGCAAATCAAGGAGATAACCATGAGCAAGTACACCCTCCCAGACCTCACCTACGACTACGGCGCCCTAGAGCCGTTCATATCTGGTTCGATCATGCACCTGCACCACGACAAGCACCACGCTGCTTACGTAAACGGTGCCAACCTTGCTCTTGAGGCAATGGAAGAGGCTCGCGCCAACAACGCGCTGGGCAACATCAACAAGCTTCAGAAGGACCTTGCCTTCAACCTTGCCGGCCACATCAACCACGGCGTTTTCTGGCTAAACCTTTCGCCTGAGGGTGGCGACAAGCCAACCGGCGAGCTAGCTGCTGCCATCGATGAGTTCTTTGGCTCGTACGACGGCTTCATGGCTCACTTCAACGCCTCGGCACTGGGTATCCAGGGCTCTGGTTGGAACATCTTGGCCTGGGACGTCCTGGGTCAGAAGCTCATCATTGAGCAGCTTTACGACCACCAGGGCAACCTGGCTCCAGCCAGCGTTCCACTGCTGATGCTAGACATGTGGGAGCACGCCTTCTACCTCGACTACCAGAACGTCAAGGCAGACTACGTAAAGGCTTACTGGAACATCGTTTCTTGGCCAGACGTACAGGCTCGTTTCGAGGCTGCACGCGCCCAAACCGGCGGTCTTCTAGTAATCTAATAAGGTATTTCCACTCAGCGTCGCGTGGTCATTCTTTACCGTTTTTCAAACCAAACCTGTGCTAGTTGTCTAGCGCTTACAAAAAACACAAATCGGGAGAATCCAAATGGCTACACGTGTTGGCATTAACGGTTTCGGTCGTATCGGCCGTAACTACCTTCGCGCCCTGCTCGCAACCGGCGCAGACCTAGAGATCGTTGCTGTAAACGACCTCAGCGACCCTAAGGGCCTTGCTCACCTTCTAAAGTACGACTCGGTCACCGGTCGTTTGCCACAGGACGTCCGCGTTGAGGGCGACACCATCATCGTTGGCAGCCAGACCATCAAGGTTTTGGCAGAGCGCGACCCAGCCAACCTTGGTTGGGGCAAGCTAGGCGTTGACATCGTTATCGAGTCGACCGGCCGTTTCACCAACGCTGCAGACGCTAAGAAGCACATCGAGGCTGGCGCCAAGAAGGTTCTGATCTCGGCTCCTGCAACCGGTGAAGACGCAACCTTCGTTATCGGTGTAAACGAGCACCTATACGACCCAGCAAACCACCACATCATCAGCAACGCTTCGTGCACCACCAACTGCTTGGCTCCTCTTGCCAAGGTCTTCCACGACACCTTTGGTATCAAGCACGGTCTGATGACCACCGTTCACGCTTACACCGCAGACCAGAACCTGCAGGATGGCCCACACAGCGACCTACGTCGTGCCCGTGCAGCAGCCATCAACATCGTTCCTTCGTCGACCGGTGCTGCAAAGGCAATCGGCCTAGTTCTTCCAGAGCTAAAGGGCAAGCTAGACGGTTACGCACTTCGCGTTCCAGTTCCAACCGGTTCGATCACCGACCTGACCCTTGTTTCCAACAAGGACGTCACCATCGATGAGATCAAGGCTGCTTACAAGGCTGCTGCAGCAGACGGCCCACTAAAGGGCATCCTGCTTTACACCGAGGACGAGATCGTTTCGAGCGACATCGTTACCGACCCACACTCGTCGATCTTCGACGCTGGCCTGGTCAAGGTAATCGACGGCAACCTGGTCAAGATCAGCAGCTGGTACGACAACGAGTGGGGCTACAGCAACCGTCTAGTAGACCTAACCGTTCTAGTAGCTTCGAAGCTCTAAGCTCCAAGCCCTAACCAAAGGTAAATTTTGCGCACTCTCGCATCCCTGCCAAGCCTTGACGGCAAGCGGGTAATCATCCGCTGCGACCTCAACGTTCCACTAGATGGTAAGACCATCACCGATGACGGCCGTATCGTCGCCTCGGTGCCTACCATCAAGTACCTCGTTGAACAGGGCGCCAAGGTAATCGTCATCTCTCACCTGGGCCGCCCTGAGGGCGCTCCAGACGAGAAGTACTCGCTAGAGCCAGCAGCCATCCGTTTGGGTGAGCTGCTGGGTCAGCCGGTGCTCTTTGCCCACGACACCGTGGGTGTAGACGCCCAGGGTGCTGTTAAGGCCTTGGCACGCGGGGGAGTTGTGGTTCTCGAGAACCTACGCTTCAACGCTGCTGAGACCAGCAAGGATGCGGGAGAGCGCGCAGAATTCGCCGCTAAGCTAGCCAACTTCGCCGACTTCTTCGTCAGCGATGGCTTCGGTGTTGTTCACCGCAAGCAGGCAAGCGTTTACGAGCTAGCCCAGGCGCTTCCAAGCGCCGCGGGTCTGCTCATCGAGAACGAACTTCAGGTTCTAACTCGCCTCACCAAGACCCCAGAGCGCCCATACACCGTGGTGCTTGGCGGCTCTAAGGTTTCGGACAAGCTGGGCGTAATCGACCACCTGCTGCCTAACGTGGACAAGATCCTCGTTGGCGGCGGCATGGTATTCACCTTCCTCGCAGCTCAGGGCCACACCGTTGGTGCCTCGCTACTCGAGAAAGACCAGATCGAGACCTGCCAGAACTACCTCAAGCGTGCCGCAGAGACCGGCGTTGAGTTTGTACTACCTACCGACATCATGGTTGCCAGCAAGTTTGGCGCCGATGCAGACGTGGCCGTTACCGCCGCAGATGCAATCGAGTCGAGCCCATTCGGTGCAACCGGCCTCGGTCTAGACATCGGTCCAGACTCGGGCAAGGCATTCGCCGAGGTAATCAAGTCTTCTAAGACCGTCTTCTGGAACGGCCCAATGGGCGTATTCGAGATCGACAAGTTTGCTGGTGGCACCCGCGCGGTTGCCCAGGCACTCACCGAGGTTGACGGCCTCAGCGTAGTTGGTGGCGGCGACAGCGCTGCAGCCGTGCGCATCCTTGGTTTCAACGATGACCAGTTCGGTCACATTTCTACCGGTGGCGGCGCCAGCCTCGAGTTCCTCGAGGGCAAGAAGCTACCAGGCCTGGAGGTCCTAAATGACTAACCGTGTTCCGCTAATCGCGGGTAACTGGAAGATGAACCTAGACCACCAGCAGGCTATTGCCCTGGTGCAGAAGTTGGCTTGGAGTCTGAAGGACGCCGCGCACAACTACAACGAGACCGAGGTAGTGGTTTTCCCACCATTCACCGACCTTCGTTCGGTTCAGACCCTCATCGATGCAGAGAAGTTCGAGTTGGGCCTTGGCGCACAGGACCTCAGCAAGTTTGACAGCGGTGCCTACACCGGCGAGATCTCGGGCGCATTCCTGGCCAAGCTAGACGTAAAGCACGTTCTGGTTGGCCACAGCGAACGCCGCACCTACCACAACGAAGACGACGCAACCATCCAGGCCAAGACTGCTTCGGCATTCCGCCACGGTTTGGTTCCGGTTATCTGCGTTGGCGAGACCCTAGAAGAGCTTGAGAACGAGGGTGCTGCGGCTGTTCCAGTGCGTCAGACCCTTGCTGCTCTTGCAGGTCACGAGACCCTTGGCGAGTTCGTAATTGCTTACGAGCCTGTCTGGGCTATCGGCACCGGCAAGGTTGCCACCGCAGAGGAAGCCGCAAACGTTTGTGGCAAGATCCGCGAGGCAATCGCATCCGCACACGGCGAAGAGCTTGCTGCCAAGACCCGAGTTCTTTACGGTGGTTCGGTCAAGGCCGCCAACGTTGCAGGCTTCCTGCGCAGCCCTGAGGTAGACGGTGTTCTAGTTGGCGGAGCCAGCCTAGACGCCGACGAGTTCAGCGGTATCTCGCGCTTCCAGAAGCACCTAGCCCTCTAACCTAGCTATTGTTTGGGTCCCACGAGCCCCAAATCCGCTCTTAAAAGCCCTTTAGACGCTTGGGCGCCCGGATTTCGGGTGTCCAAGCGTTTATAATTCTTTAGTTGGTCAGATTTTTGACCCTAGAAAAGGATTCACATTATGGTTGCAGTTCAGATTGCACTTGAGGTTCTGCTGGCTATCACTAGCCTGCTCCTCACCCTGCTCATCCTGCTACACAAGGGTCGGGGTGGCGGTCTATCCGACATGTTCGGTGGCGGTCTTTCGTCGTCGGCTGGTTCTAGCGGTGTTGCAGAGCGCAACCTAAACCGAATCACCATCATTCTTGGCCTGGTCTGGATCGTTGTTATCGTGACCCTGGGTCTGTTCACCCGCTTCAACATCGGTAACTAATGAGCACCGGAGGCAGCGCAATTCGTGGCTCGCGCATCGGTGCGGGCCCTATGGGAGAAACCGACCGCGGTTTCAAGGCAGACCGTGTCACTCTTACCTACCACTGCATCAACAAGCACTCGCACACCGTTTCGTTTGCTGCAACCGTAGACCCAACCGAGATTCCTGAGAACCTAGACTGCCCAAGCTGTGGTCTTCCTTCTGGCCAGGACGAGGCAAACCCACCTGTGGTTGCCAAGCACGAGCCTTACAAGACCCACTTGGCTTACGTCAAGGAGCGTCGTACCGAGGAAGAGGCAGTAGCCCTCCTGGAAGAGGCAGTCGCCGCGGTTCGCGAGCGTCGCATCCGTGCCGCCGAGGCAGCAGCAGCCAACGCCTAAATCTTTAGATACAAAAAGACCCCGCTCAATCGAGCGGGGTCTTTTGTTTAAGCTCTGCTAGATGCCTGCTGCAGCAGCCTCGTCAACAAACCAGATGGTCTTGTTGATGGCGTGCACGCGGCCAACCGGCAGGCGAGTAGGCGCATCCGAGAATGCAACCGAAACGGCCTCTGCCTTGTCGGCTCCGGCAACCACAAACCAGATCTCACCAGAGTTGTTGATTGCCTCGTAGGTGAAGGTTAGGCGCTGTGGTGGTGGCTTAGGGGAGTTGTGCTCGGCAACCACGCTGGCACCCTTCTCAGGGATGGCGTGACCAGGGAACAGGCTGGCAATGTGGCCGTCTGGACCCATACCCAAGATGGTGATGTCGAAGTAAAGCTGAGCCTCGCCGGCCTCAACGTACTGCGAAACCTTGCCGGCAAACTGGGCTGCGGCAGCGTCAAGTTGCTCTGCCATGCTCGCCGAAGACTCTGGGTCGAAGGCAGGGAAGGCGTGAACCTTCTCTGGGTCCAAAGGCAACGAAGCCAACAGAGCTTCCTGAGCCTGCAGAGCATTGCGGTCGGCGCTGTCGGCGGCAACAAAGCGCTCGTCGCCCCACCAGATGTGAACGCGCTTCCAGTCGATGTCCTTGGCGGCAGCCTGCTCGCCGATCTTCACCAGGGTGAGAATACCCACGCTGCCACCGGTGATGGAAACGTGAACCTCATCCTTGCTGGATAGCAGGTGCGCAACTTCGGAAACAAAAGCCTGGGCGGCAGCCGAAGCAACCGCAGCTGAGTCTTGCTGCTTCAGGATCTCGCGAATCATGACTAGGCCTTCTTCAGAAGTGGCTTGCGAGCCGGTGCCTTGACAGTCTTGAATCCCTTGGTGACAACCTCACCGAACATGTCGTCGGCGTCGAGACGACGCAGGTCCTCGGCCAGGCACTCACGCAGGGTGCGAGTTGGAAGAGTGACATCGCGGTCGGCCTGTCCAGGCTGGGTGATCAGTGCGCGGTCGCCCGAAGTGCGAACGATAGTGATGTCGCCGCTCTTGCGGGTAAGAACCAGCTTGAACAGAGCGTGACCAGCGCGGTCGCGGCTCTTCTTCACAATCTTGACCGGAGCCTTTAGCTTCAGCTCTAGCCAGGCGGCCATCAGCTCAACGCTAGGGGAGTCCATCG
>JBDLVH010000090.1:0-3343 GCA_039804865.1 Actinomycetota bacterium
CGGATTACGTAGACCAGTCCAAGAATGGTGAATGGCAGGAAGGCGATGCCGTAGAACTCAAACACGGTTCGGCCCATGTAGAGCAGCCAAGGCAGGTAGGTTGCTCCAACGCCAAGCAGGATCAGCCCCTCGGTGCGATTGCGATAGCGAATGAAGTGCACCAGCAAGAAGAGCAGCGCGGCAAAGGCGCCCCACCAGATGAGAGGGTTGCCGATTGCCTGGATGGCCGAGTCGCAGCCGTTGACCGTGCCCTTGCAGTCGATGGATTTCCAATAGAACGAAACCGGACGCAGCATGAAGAGCCAGGTGAGTGGGTTGCTGGCGTAGGAGTGCGGAGTGTGCAGGTTGACGTGGAAGTTGTAGATGTCCAGGTGGTACTGGTACAGGCTCTGCCACCATGTTGCACGGATGTGGCGGTCCCAGCCACCGTTGGTGAGAATCCAGCCCAACCAGTTCAGCAGGTACACGCCAAGGAACACTGGGAACATTAGGGCAAAGTTGGCCACCGACTGCCCAATAGCGCCATCTGCCAGCCATTCTTTGATGCCCAGGCGGCGACGAACCAAGGTCTCGGACACAATCACGTAGACGGCAAAGAAGGCGGCCACGTAGAGGCCAGACCACTTGATGCTGGTTGCCAGGCCAAGGGCAACCGCACAGGCCACCAGCCAGGGGCGATTCCAGATCACCTTGGATTGGCCCTTCATGGCCATCAGTTGGTATTTGACCCTGGTCTTGGCGCGGTCAAGCAGCAGGAAGTAGAAGGCAAGCAATACAAAGAACGCCAGGATGCCATCCAGCAGACCCGTTCGGGACATCACAATGGCATGGCCATCGATTGCGAGGAGCAGGCCGGCAAGAACGGCGGCGCTCTGGCTTCCAAACAGTTTCTTGGCCACCAGCATTAGCAGCAAGATCAGCAGTGTGCCAAAGACGGCGGTGGTGAAACGCCAGGTCCACGAGTTTTGTGCACCGAACAGCAGCATAGGCAAGGCAATGAGGAACTTGCCAAGCGGCGGGTGTACCACAAACGAGCCCACGGTGTCGAAGCCGTTGACCAGGCCGTGAGCCCACTTCACATCGGTGCCATTGGGCCAGGTGCTTTCGTAGCCGTTGTGGATGAGGCTCCAGGCGTCTTTTACGTAGAAGGTCTCGTCAAAAACAAGTGAGTGCGGATAACCCAGATTGAAGAAGCGAAGGAAACCGCCAAGCAGGGTGACAATCCACCAGCCCTGCGGCAGAAATCGGCGGTAGTTAGCAACGATTTGGGTTTGAACGCTCACCCCCAAATGCTACTTGGACAAGGTGACGCCAACACCTGCCAGCTAGTGAATCCCACGCTTTTTCCAGAAACCAGCCTTGGGTTTGCCAATATTGAATAATGCTCATTCTTGCTGCAACCCCCATCGGAAACCTGGCCGATGCCTCACCACGGCTGGTGGAGCACCTGGTTGGTGCCAAGCACATTGCAGCCGAAGACACCCGCACGCTCTTCAAGTTGGCGCAGGCGCTGGGCATCAAGGTGACCGCAAAAACCTACAGCCTGCACGAGCACAACGAGGGGGAGCGGGCCAAGCAGTTGGTTGCAATCGCCACCGAGGAAGACGTGCTGGTGGTCTCCGATGCCGGAATGCCAACCGTCTCCGATCCTGGCTTCCAGTTGGTGCGCGCCTGTGTTGCCGCCGGAGTGGATGTCACCATCGTGCCCGGTCCATCGGCTGTTCTGTCGGCGCTCGCGGTAAGCGGGCTGCCAACCGATCGCTTTAGCTTCGAGGGATTCTTGCCGCGCAAGCAGGGCGAACGCACCAGGCTCTGGCAACAGTTGGAACACGAGACCCGAACCATGGTTTTCTTTGAAAGCCCGCACCGAATCCACGAATCGCTGGAATCGGCAGTGGCCGTTTTGGGCCCAGATCGCCAGGCCAGCCTAAGCCGCGAACTCACCAAGAAGTTTGAGCAGACCATCCGTGGCACGCTTGCCCACCTGGTGGAGTGGACCGCGGAGGAGCCGAAGGGCGAGCTGGTGCTGGTCATCGCTGGGGCTGTTGCCACCGAACACCAGGCCATGGACGTGGTTGACCAGGTGCTAGAGCTGGTGGCCGCCGGAAGCCCACTCAAGCCGGCCGTGGCCGAAATTGCCAGTGCAGCCGGCGTTAGTAAAAGCGAGCTGTATGACCTGGTTCTGCGTGCCCGCAAGCAGGCACTGAATTAAGATAGAGATTATGTCTGCCAGCAAGTCGTTTTACGCGACTACCCCAATTTTCTATGTGAATGACGCTCCTCACATTGGCCACGCCTACACCGAAGTGGCGGCCGATGTGCTTACCCGTTGGCACCGCCAGCGTGGCGAGAGCGCATTCCTGCTGACCGGCACCGATGAGCACGGTGAGAAGATCCTTCGCACCGCCGCAGCCAACAAGGTTTCGCCAAAGGAATGGGCCGACAAGCTGGTAACCGAGTCTTGGTTGCCGCTGCTAGAGACCATCGACATTCAGAACCAAGACTTCATCCGCACCACCGAGCCACGTCACGAGAAGAACGTTCAGGTATTCCTGCAGCACCTCTACGACACCGGCTTCATCTACCAGGGTTCGTACGAGGGCAACTACTGCGTTGGTTGCGAGGAGTACAAGACTGAGGGTGACCTCATCGATGGCGAAGGCGACTTTGCTGGCCAGCTGGTCTGTGCCATTCACACCCGCCCGGTTGAGAAGCTGAAGGAGACCAACTACTTCTTCAAGCTGAGCGAGTTTGAGCAGCCACTGCTTGACTTCTACGCCGCCAACCCAAAGTTTGTTCAGCCAGAGAGCGCCCGCAACGAAGTTGTTTCGTTCGTTCGCCGTGGCCTCGAAGACCTCAGCATCTCGCGCTCGAAGGAAAAGTTTGACTGGGGTATCGACATCCCTTGGGATAACGGCCACATCACCTACGTCTGGTTCGATGCACTGCTCAACTACATCACCGCCATCGGTTACGGCGAAGACACCGCTGAGGCCAAGGCTAAGTTCGATTCACTCTGGCCGGCATCGGTGCAGATCGTGGGCAAGGACATCCTTCGCTTCCACGCCGTGATTTGGCCTGCCATGCTGATGGCCGCCGGTTTGAAGCCACCTGCCCAGGTCTTTGGCCACGGCTGGTTGCTGGTTGGCGGAGAGAAGATGAGCAAGTCTAAGCTCACCGGTATTGCTCCAAGCCAGATCACCGATACCTTCGGCTCGGACGCATTCCGCTACTACTTCATGAAGGCAATTGCCTTCGGCTCCGATGGCTCTTTCTCGTGGGAAGACCTCTCGGCTCGCTACCAGTCTGAGCTGGCCAACGGCTTCGGCAACCTGGCATCGCG
>JBDLVH010000091.1:0-4235 GCA_039804865.1 Actinomycetota bacterium
TACCAGGGCATCGCCTTTTCGGTGTCCTTAGTGGCATCGTTTGGGAACTCTGGAAGTTGGGTGCCGCCGGCGCGCACACAGAACCAGCGAAGCTCTTCGGTGGAGTTTGGATCGCAGCGCCAGGTGATCCAGGTCTCTGGGCTAACGCGCACAATCGAACCCGCGGTCACGTCCACAACATCATCGTTGAGGCCCATCTGGCCCTTGCCGTTGATGAAGATGTAGACCTCTTCAACTTGTGAGTGCTTGTGCCAGTATCCAGCCTCTTCGCCAGCGACCAGTGCGTTCACGGTTAGACCGATGTACTGCATGTGCATCTCGTGGTCTACAACGCGACGACCATCACGTGAGGTTTCGGGGCGGAAGCCACCGAAATAACTGCGCCACTCGTTTGGCGCACCAACATTTACTACTTCGTATCCGCTCATACTCAAATCCTAGACAGCGTTGGGTTGCTTGATGTGAACAAACCCAACGCCGCCTTCAGCTTTGGCTAGTCGTGGCTGTAGTGAACCGGATTCTTTGGCTTTGCCGCTAGAGGAGGTAGCGCTGCCAGGGCCGCGGTGCGCACAACTTTGGCTGCGGCAACAGCGGCGTTGTAGACAGCTCTGGCTGCCTGCTTCTGGGCATCGGTGTTTGCACCCTTCAGCGCAAGCTTGTAAGCGTCATAGGCCTTGCCAACCGCAACGTTGTAGGCGGTATCAATCGGCACAATCGTCAGCTGGCGGGCGGCATACAGGCCGTCCCACTTTGCTAGATCTACCCGATACTGCCAGTAGGCGGTGTGCAGTGCTCCATCCGCGATTGCCCTATCGGCAGAGGTGCGCGGAGTTGGTGATGGAGTTGGAGTCCGGCTCATGGACGGACTCGAAGTTGGATGTGGTGTGTCTGCTAGCACTGCCCCCGATGCTGTCATTGCCAGCGCTCCGGCCAGAACAAGAGCGGCAATCTTTTGCAACTTTTTCACTTTTTCCCCATTTCTGTGGCACGCCCCAAGTGGGGACAAAGCCACCTAACAATTGCAGTCTCCTCTTCGGTTTGGCCAATGTCTAGCAAACTGCTTTTGCATTCCATTTGAGTTAGGTAGGAAGCCTTAAGTCGCAAGAGGTAGCCTTTAACCCATGCTTGGCGTTATTGACTTTGTAAATGTATCCACCGAGGGACTCGAGTCCTCGCCCGTCGTTGACGCCCTAGCTGGCCTGCGCGCCAACGAGGCTCGGTACTTCAAGAACAAGTACGACATCGACTTCACCACCAAGCCGGCCGCTGAGGCCCAGGAACTAGTGGACTACGTGGCTAAGGTTATCGCCGAGCGCGAGATTGTGATTGCTTCTAAGCCGCTTGAAGCCACCGAGATGCTGGTTGACACAGCCGATGGCAAGGTTCGCTGGACCTACGTGTTTTACGAGAGCGGTCTGGCAATCAATGTTCTTTACACCGTGGATGACGCCAAGAAGCGTGCGGTTGGCTTCAAGCTCTCGATGGGCATGGAGATTCCGGAAGAGCTGGCAACCAAGTTCAAGTTTGCTCGCCAGAAGTCGAAGCTTGCCGGCGAAATCCGCGGCACCTTCTTTGTTATCAAGGGCCAGTACTAACCCTTATTCCACAACATAGTTTTTGAGCGAAGGCGTTACAGCCAACATCACAAACATCAGCGCCACAGTCACAACCCCACCAAGCACAGGCGCAGCCCATAGGCCCAGCAGACTGGCTGCGGCTCCGGCGTAGAGGTCGCCAATTCGAGGCCCTCCCAAAACAACTGAAGCGAAAAGCCCCTGCATGCGGCCACGCATTTCATCCGGGGCTGCGGTAATCAGCATCGCTGTTCTGAAAATTGCGGAAACCTCATCGGAGGCACCCATACCCATAAACGCAAGGCTGGCAAGGATAAGGGCTGGCCAACTGACTTCTGCCAAGCTGCCGCCCACGTGGCCAAACCATCCGGTTTGCATGGCACCCAACACCAGTCCGAATAGGGCAACAAATCCGCCATAAACCTTTACAGCGTTGGCAATGGCGATGCCCTGATGTTTGATGTGCCTCACCTGACCGCTGAAGACACTGGTGAGGAATGAACCTGCAGCGCCGGCCGCGGTGATAACGCCAACGGTGACTGGGCCACCACCGATCACCAGCGAGGCTGCGGCTGGCAACAGCACATAAGGGCGGCCAAGTGACATCGCAATAATGTCCACGATGAAGCCGGCACCGATTGCAGGTGTGGCCTTCAAGAAGGCGATTGACTCTTTGAACGACTTCCATCCTGGCCTGATTGCATCAACCGCCACGGGAATCTTGGGAAGCGAGAGGATGCCCAGGAAACCGGCAGCGGTAAGCACGAGGTCACCCGCAAAGGTAGGCGTGTAGCCAAGATAGGCCACCGATAGACCGGCGAGCGCCGGCCCAACCATAACCTGCGTTCCCATTGAAATACCATTCAGCGCAGCACCAGCTGTGATGAGCTTTTTGGACAAAATCGCTGGAATGACGGCCTGCCTTGTACCACCAAGCACGGTTCCGGAAACAGATGAGATTGTAGTGAAGATGTAGAACGGCCAGAGTTGAACTTGTTGCCCACTTTGAACAGCAGCGGACGCCTCGATGCTCAAGAGCATCAATCCCAGCGTTGCTGCAAACATCACCGAAGCCGAGATAATCATCAGCATCTTGCGGTTGAAGGCATCGGCTGCCATGCCACCCAGCGGACCTGCAAGCACCATTGGAATCAGAGCGATGCCGCCAACCAGGGCCACGGCGGCAGTGCTGTGCGAAATAGCGTAAATCTGAAGGCCCACCGCAACGATGGTCAGTTGGGTGCCGATGCCGTTGAGCATTGTTCCCAGCCACAGTCTGGCAAACGCCGGCGCCTCACGAAGCGGGCTCAGATCGGCAAAGACACGCTTCTTCTTTGGGGTGGCATTCTGAGATTCCGGCACGTCTCTATCCTTCCACTAGTGCGCTTCACCCTTTGACCGAGAACCAATAGATTTGAGGCATGACAGAGAAGAAGAGCTCGGGCGTCTTTACCGCCGAGGAGAAGGCTGCTATCAAGCAGTACCGCGACGAGCAGAAGGCGCAAGCTAAGCGCGAAAAAGACGAGGCTGGCAAGCTTGCGGACCTGAACGATGTGCTGGCCGCCATTGAAAAGTTGCCTCAGCCAGACAAACACCTGGCAGAGCAGATTCACCGCATTGTCACCTCGGTGGCACCCCAGCTCAATGCACGCACCTGGTATGGCTTTCCGGCCTATTACCTGGATGGCAAACTCATCACTTTCTTCCAGTTCGCCAGCAAATTCAAAGCTCGCTACGGCACCTTGGGTTTTGCAGATAACGCCAACCTCGACGAAGGCAACATGTGGCCGGTGGCCTACGCGGTCATCGAGATTGATGCCGCCACCGAGAAGAGAATTGCCGAGCTAGTTTTCCAGGCGATTAGCTAGCCAAGCCAGCTCCCCTTTACTGCCTGGAATAGACCGATGCTTCTAGCACCTGTTCGGCCGAAGGGCGTACACCGGTGTAAAGCTCAAACTGCTTGGCAGCCTGCAGCGCAATAACCTCGGCACCGGTAATCACCGATTTGCCGGCAGCGCGCGCTGCGACGATCAACGGTGTGTCCGATGGAAAAGCCACTACATCGAATACGGTCTCTGCGTGCGAGATTGCCTCAGCCGGGAATGAAATCGATTGCTCGTCCGCTCCCCCGGCCATGCCAAGCGGCGTCACATTCACAATGATGTTTGCGGTTAGGCCATCCGGCTCAGGAGCCCAGCGGTAACCCAGTTCAGCGGCAAGCTTCTGGCCGGATTCAGCATTTCTAGCTACCAGCGTGCCATTAGTAAATCCGGCATCACGGAAGGCCGCACCAACCGCCTTTGCCATTCCACCACTGCCTCGAATGATCACTGAGTGGTGGCTGTCCAGCCCGTGCAGGGCAATCAGATCCTGCACAGCCCCATAGTCGGTGTTATAGGCCTTTAGGAGCCCGCCGGTGTTGACAATTGTGTTCACCGATTGGATTGCCGAAGCGGTTTCATCCATCTCATCCATCATCGGGATGACTGCCTCTTTGAACGGCATCGATACCGAGCAGCCGCGGATACCAAGGGCGCGAACGCCACCAACGGCCGCCTCTATATCGTTGGTCGTAAAGGCCTTGTAGATGAAATCTAGGCCCAACTTCTCATAGAGATAGTTGTGAAACCGGGTGCCGATATTGCTTGGGCGGGCGGCCAA
>JBDLVH010000092.1:0-3972 GCA_039804865.1 Actinomycetota bacterium
CCACCGCAGAAGAGAGTCTCTTCTCGTAGAGGGCATAAATGGGGTTGCGCATATGAAAATGTTACCCTCGCCGGCAATCGGTATCAGCGAATAGGCTTAAGGCGTGACCGAACCACAAACCGAAAGCATTGACTTGCCCTACCTGAAAATCAACGATTTCAGCGAGGAAGGCAAGAAGGCCGCCGAAGCTGCCGCCGAGAACCGCCCAAGCTGGCGGGGTTGGATTCACGCTGGCTCGCTTCCCGTGGTTATCGCAGCCGGAATCGTGCTAATCGTTTTGGCCAATGGCGTGCCGGCCAAGATCGTGGCCGCCATCTTCTTCGCCTGCTCATTCTTGCTGTTTGGTAACTCGGCCCTGTATCACCGCTTCAATTGGAAGCCTTCCACCAAGCGCGTTCTCAAGCGCATCGATCACGCCAACATCTTCCTGCTGATTGCGGGTTCGTACACGCCTATCACCTGGCTGGCTCTCCCCCAATCCAAGGCGATTGTGCTAATGGCAATCATCTGGGGTATGACTCTTCTGGGCATCGGTTTCCGAGTGTTTTGGATCACCGCACCCCGCTGGCTATACGTGCCCATCTACCTTGGCATGGGCTGGGTGGCGTTGGCATTTGTGGCCGACTTCATGGCTGCAAATGCACCGATGATGGTTCTGATTTTGGCCGGCGGCCTCTGCTACTCGATCGGCGCTGGTGCATACGGCTTCAAGTGGCCCAACCCATCAAAGCAGCACTTTGGCTTCCACGAGGTATTCCACGCCTTCACCGTGGTGGCGTTCCTATGTCACTGGGTGGGTATCCTGCTGATCTGCCTGCACCCAGCGCTCGGTTCGTTCGGCAACCTTGCTATTGCTTTGTAGCCGACCCGCCAACTAACCACAGTTAGTTGCCAATCCGCCGGCTTAGTAGTCTTGGGTGCCGCCAGTACCGTTTGAGCTAGCCGAATCGCCAGTAACCGGCTGACCATACTTGTTGGCCTCTTTGTCGCCGTCTTTGGCAAGGGCCACAATCAAAAAGATCCAGCCAACGATGGGCAGCAGTGCCCAGCACAGGTACCAGCCAGAGCGACCAACATCGTGCAAACGACGCACGCCAACTGCCAGGCTAGGCAGGAAGGTTGCCAGGCTCCAGAGATCTGAAATGACACTCTGCTGACGAACGTTGTCAACAGTGTGACCGGGGAACGCAATGCCAATGGCCATGCTGATTAGTGCGGTGAAGAGCACCGAGTACCAGTAGGCGCTGCGACGAGAGCGGCCATTGAAAACCACGTAGTTCTTCCAGTAGGAAGTGATTGCCTGTGCAAAAGTCATGGTGTTCCCCTTTAGTTGCTTATTAGCAGACTACTCGCGCTTTGGCTTGGCAGGTGGGGCGGGACGCTTACGCCCCTCCGATGCCGGCTTGGACTCGGCCTGCTCGGCAGCCAAGCGCTCCTGAATCTGGGCGCGGTAGTTGACGCGACGAATTCGGCGAACCAGGTCGAAGATCAGTGCGATTGCACCGATAACGAGAATAAAGGTTCCCAAGAAACCAATCAGACCCGGACTGTAAAAGGTGTTTGCAGGGTCTGCCGAGGTGGTTGGGTTTGGGTTGAGCGGGTCGCCCGCAAGCAGCATCAGCGCAAGATTCATGCAATAAGCCTAATCTTTAATGGTGACCAACACCCTGATGGAGGCCCGCTACGGGCTAAAGAAGCGCGCCAATCGGCAGCGCCGCATTGTGATGGTTGCCGGTTCGGTGCTTTTGGTTGCGCTGCTGGCTTGGATTGGCTGGGCCGCGTTCTTCAAGACAGCCAGCGCCAGCGGAACCGTATCTGGCTTCCACGCCATCTCCAACACCGAAACCACGATGACTGTGACCATCGATAAGCCAGCCGATAAGGCCGCCAGCTGTCAGGTGAGTGCGGTCACCGAGAACCAATCATCGGTGGGATCTCGGCAAATTTATGTGCCTAAAAATGGGGCAACCACTATGCAAATCCGCATCAACACAGTGCAACCGGCTGTGGACGGTGTGGTGGAGCGCTGCGCCGTAAAGTAAACTAATTTTCAATGACTTGCCCAGCCCAAAGCGGTTGGGCTCTTGATTTAAATGGGGAGACACCGTGTCGACAGAAGCTCAGACCTGGATTACTCAGGCTGCCTACGACCGCCTAGCCGAAGAGCTGGAATACCTGATGACCGTTGCACGCGACGACATCGCCAAGCGCATCCAAGCCGCTCGCGAGGAGGGCGACCTAAAGGAAAACGGTGGTTACCACGCGGCCAAAGACGAGCAGGGGCTCATCGAGGCACGAATCGACCGAATCAGCACCATCCTTGCAACCAGCGAGGTTGGCGAGACCCCTGAGTCTCACGGTGTTGTGGAGCAGGGTGTTGTGGTCAAGGTTTTGCTTCGCGGCGAGGAATCTGAGTTCTTGCTGGGCTCCGCCGAAATCGGCGAAGGAAGCGACATCACCGTGTATTCGCCAACCAGCCCGATGGGTGCCGCAATCATGGGCAAGAAGATCGGTGAAACAGTGTCGTTCTTCGCACCAAACGGCAAGGCCATCGAGGTAAAGATCCTCGACGTTCGAACCTTCCAGGGTTAGCATCAAAACCCCCGTATTCTCGGGGAATTGCCGCTTAGTGTGGCTAATGTAACAAACCCATAACTTGCCCCAAATGCCTATCATCGCGTGGGGTTATGTTGTGCTTTCCGAGGCAGTGGTTACCGTTGCATTTGTAACCATTTTGCGCATGACACCGGAACGGGACAGAGCAGTCCAAACTCCGCAAAGGTGTCATCTATAAAGGAGTATTTCGTGAAGCACATCTCTCGCGTTGTGGCAGTGGCAAGCGTTTTGGCGCTGGCCATTGGCACCACCACCGCAACCGCTGCCTCGGCAGCAGACAAGCCAGTTCTTGGCTTCAACCCAATCAGCATGCAGATTCCAGCTATGGCCGGCATCTGGCAGGGCTTCCAGGGCTACGCAGGCGCTCAGGGCGCTACCACCGTAATGACCGACCCTAACTTCGACGCCAGCGTTGCAAACCAGCAGATCACCGCTTGGATCACCAACAAGCAGGTAAACGGCCTCTGGGCAATCACCACCAACGCAGCAGCACTCAAGTCGGCTGTAATGCTGGCCAGCAGCAGCAACGTGCCAATGGTTGTAAACGCAACCCCAGCAGACTTCGGTGTATCGGGTCCAATCAAGGGCATCGCCATGTCGGCAATGAACTACAACAAGTTCGGTACTGCACTAGGCACCGCACTCGCAAAGTGCATGGTCACCCGTAAGCAGACTCAGGCCGTTTACATCCAGGGTGCTGCCGGCAACTCGGGCGAACTTGCCTACTACACCTCGGCAACCAAGGCTTTCAAGGCCTACGCCAAGAAGGTACACAAGAGCATCAAGCTTGTAGCAACCGTTCCTGGTCAGGACCTAGCAACCGCTCAGGCTTCGGTGGCTTCCTCGCTACAGGCACACCCTAAGGCTCAGAGCTTCCTTACCTTCAGCGATGAGGGTGGCATCGGTGCGGTTAACTCGCTAAAGGCTGCTGGCAAGGCTCTAAACAAGAGCTGTGTTGTAGAGCTAGGTGGAAACGACCAGGCCCTTGCAGCACTGAAGGCCAAGGAAATCTACACCATTGCAAAGATCGACTTCGAGGGCGACCTGAAGCAGAACATCGACTGGCTAATGAAGGCAGTAAAGAGCCCAAGCACCACCAAGGGTGTCCTGCTTGAGACTCCACTTGTAATGCTCACCAAGTAGTAACTGTGATTGTGCCCCTAGGCTCTACTCCTAGGGGCACAATTCTTTTTTCTAACCAGCAACTTTTAGGCAAAAAATGCGCAAACCAGACTCACTCTCACTGCTGATTTTCACTCGCAGCTGGGGAATCGTAATCCTCTTCGCCCTGCTATTTGGTGCTTTCAGCATCTGGGGCTTCCCAATCTTCGGCACCTACGTAAACTTCTCGCTCAT
>JBDLVH010000093.1:0-3598 GCA_039804865.1 Actinomycetota bacterium
CTCTTGCGGTGGGGTGTGAAGCACTTGGTGCTTGCAGATCTGAACCCCGAACGGGCCACCGAGCTAGCGAATCGCTACGGCCAATTTTTCCCAAACCAACAGGTTGAGGCCTTGCCCATGGATCAGGCGCTTGAGTTGTTGCCAAAAGTATCCGGCGTAGTTCAGGCCACCCCAATTGGTATGTACACCCATCCGGGATTGCCATTTGCGATCGACGGCCTAAACCCTGCAGCTTGGGTGGCCGACGTGGTCTATCGGCCGATGGAAACCCAGCTGATTGCTGCCGCCCGTGCCGCCGGTCACATCGTGGTTCCAGGTGGCTTGATGGCTGTTGGGCAGGCTGTGGACAGCCTGCGCCTGATCACGGGACTGCAGCCGGATGCCCACCGCATGATGGCCCATTTTGCTGAACTTTTGAACGATGAAACCGTACTCACCAGGGCGCGAGGCCTGCGATGAGGGGCATTCGTTTCTATACTGGAAAACCGGGGAGAGCTTTATCCGGGGTAGTTGGCACAGGCATTAATCAGAGGGCACTAATTGGCTAAGAACGCTGCTTCGGTAATAGAACGCGAGGTTCGCCGCCGCAACCCTGAGGCGACCAAGGCCGACATCCTCAAGGTGGCCACCAATGAGTTCACCACCAACGGTTACAACGGCGCTCGTGTTGACGCAATCGCGCTTGCCACCAACACCACCAAGCGCATGATCTACTACTACTTTGGTTCCAAAGAGGGCCTGTACATCGCGGTGCTAGAGAGCGTCTACGAGCACTTCTTTGCCAGCGAAGACCAGCCAGACTTCGACGAAATGACTCCGCCTGAGGCCATTCGTGCCTACGCGGAGTGGTCCTTCGGTCAGCACGCGCTGCAACCGGATTTCATTCGTCTTGTGCAGATTGAAAACGTGAACGGTGGCCGCTACATCAGCAAGTCGCAGAAGGTCACCGATCTTTTCTCGCAGTCGGTGCCACATATCGAATCGATCCTGCAGCGCGGCATCAAGACGGGCGATTTCCGCTCCGACATCAACGCCTTTGAGGTTCGAATGATGATGAGCTCGTTTGCGTTCTTCCACGTTGGTAACCGCTTCACCGTGAAGCAGATCTACGGCTACGACATGCTGGATGCGGCCGCGCACGATAGGTACCGCAAGCTTGCCGGCGACATGATCGTAAAGGTCCTCTGCATCTAAGCTTGGCCTTCTAAAGCTAGGCGCAAGTCCTGCGCCAGACTTTTTGGTTGAACCGTGCAATTGTGTACATTCTGTCCAAATGTTCGGTTATCTACCTGTCTGAAATTCATCGGTGTGTTGGGCGTTTCGCCGCCGTTTATTAGCAAACCCCCGATGTTACTTTCCACTTACTGATGACAGGAAGGCAGCCTGTCACCGGGGAGGGAAAATGTTGAAGCTATACACAAAGTTCAGCTCGCTGTTTGGAAGCGACCGCGGCGCCAGTGCCGTTGAGTACGCACTTCTAGTGGGTCTGATTGCAATTGCGGTTATTGCGGGAGCGTTCCTGCTTGGCCAGAACCTAGGTCACACCTTTAACAAGGTGGCCACCACTTTGCCTACCCCATAGGCAAGGGATCGGTGCAAACCGATGTTTAGCAAACTGCACCGGTCACGCTCGTCATCTCCTGAGACGATCAAGGCGTGGCCGGGCAGTGGCTTTTTGTTGCGCGGGCGCTGGGGCGGGCCAAGGGCTGGGTCTGGCGCTGCGTCTGGGCTCACCGATGGCGGTGCCGTGGCAGTTGAGTTTGCCCTGATCATCCCCATCTTTTTGTTCCTGCTCTTCTTCATGATTGACGCCGGACGCTACCTCACGGTGCAGATGGCCATGAACAACGCGGCCCAGGTTGGCGCGCGCTCCGTGGCGCTGGGGCAGGATGTTTCGACTGTTGTTGCTCAAGCGGACGGCTCAATTTCTCTTTCGGTTATTAAGCTTTCAACTCTGGATCCTGGTCAGAACTCTGTTGCTGCCGGTGCTCCTGTTGAGCCATTTCTTTGCCCAATCCTCAGCGAGCTGAACCCCATGATTGACCCCAGCACGGGCGAAATCGTTGCCGACTCGGATGGCAACTGCATCAGCCTGGTAGATCACCCCGAGCAGTCTTGCACCACCGCGCTGCCCAACTACCGGGCCATGGCCAAGGTCTCGGTCACCTTTAAGTGGCTTACGCCCATGGGGCTCATCGTCAACCTGGTAGACCCGCAGGATGTGGGCGCCGGCAACTCCATCTTCTTCGACCGCAACAGCACCGACACCACCACCATCAGTGGCAAGGCAAAACTGATATGCCAAAACTGATGCGCAACCTCAACCCATCCAGCGACACCGGAGCCATTGCCCCGCTGTTCCTGATTTTGCTTGGCACCGGAATGCTGCTGATGCTTATGGGTTTGGTTGTGGACGGCGGGCAGGTCTTTGTGCAGAAGCGCCTGGTTCAAAACGCCGCCGAAAACGTGGCCGAGGCAATCGCCCAGCACTGTGCCAAAGAGCTCGCCGGCACCATCGACTGCCTCAACGACGACTTCAAGATCACGCCAGCCGCCAGCACGCTCCCGGTGACTATCGGTGGGCAAAGCTGGCAGACCACGGTAGCCGACTACCTTTCGGTGCTGGCCAACCCCAAGGGCGGTTCGGTTGCCGTCACCAACATCTGTGGCCAGACCAGCACCACCCTGGGCATTCCGCTGTGCCCACCACTCAGCAATAGCCCCAACGATTGCAAGACAGACCTGTCCGCGGCCGGATACGAGAACTGGATTCGCGTTTACACCTCAACCGACCCGGCTGGATTTGCCCCGGCCTTCGAGAATTTCTTGAGCGGCGGCACCCAGACCAAGTATCAGGAAACCGCGTGCTCACAGGTTTACTGGGGCAAGGGAAATTCGGTGCCCATTTATGCGGCCGGTAACCAGCTGCCCCTGATGATTGGCCTCTGCAGCGTAACGCTGAACCAGCCCACCAGCGCGGTCAATCTGCCAATCAGGGGTGCAGACACCGATAAGAGCGCGTGTGGCACCTTCCGCGACCGAGACGGGCGAGCCCTGTCCGCGCCGGCAACCGCTCACGGCTTCTTCACCTTTGATCCTGGCAGCGGAAATCACTCCTGCTGGAATTTGCAGCAGGGCGGTTGCACGCCCCTAGCCCTGCCAGCCAGTGCCGCCGTTAGTTCGCTGGTCAGCACGGTTCGTACCAATGTGAAAAAGCCGGTGGTTTTGCCGGTGGTGGATTGGAGCGGCTCAAACCTCAAGGTGGTCAGCTATGTCTCGTTTTACCTCACCTATTACAAGTTCTATTCGTACAGCTACACCACCACCAATCCGCCAACCGGCTGCAACAGCAACCCCACCAACTTCTGTGTAATCGGCCAATTCCAAAACAAGATCATTCAGCCCTTCGGTCAGGTTCAGGGGCTGGACATCACCACTAACAGTGACGTGCCAAATCTGGGCTACCAGGCGCTTAGGCACGTTTCATAACCGGAGGAACCATGAAGATATCCAAGTATTCGTACCTGATTGCCATCGTGCTTGCGGTGCTTGCCGGCATTGCCGTGTATGCCTATCAGAGCAGCGCCGACAGTCGTGC
>JBDLVH010000094.1:0-2912 GCA_039804865.1 Actinomycetota bacterium
GTCACCGATTCTGGGCGAGTGACCTACCGCGGTGCGCTGCAGGTTGGCATGCTTGATCAGCAAGACGTGCTAGACCCGGGAATGACCATCGGTGAGGCGGTTGTGGGAGACCGCGACGAGCACGAGTGGGCGGGCGACCCAAAGGTTCGCGACGTGATTGCGGGCCTGCTAAACGACCTGGACTGGACCAAGCAGATTGGTGAACTTTCGGGTGGACAGCGCCGCCGCGTTGCCCTTGCCTCGCTGCTTAGCCGCGACTGGGATGTGGTGATGCTTGATGAGCCCACCAACCACCTGGACATCGAAGGCGTGGCCTGGCTGGCTCAGCACCTGCGTCAGCGATGGTCGGCAACCGCCGGCGGTCTCATCGTGGTTACCCACGATCGTTGGTTCTTGGATGAGGTTTGCAACCAGACCTGGGAGATCCACAACGGTCTGCTAGAGCCATTCGAAGGTGGCTACGCTGCTTACGTGTTGCAGCGTGCCGAGCGCGACCGCTCTGCCGCGGCCTCCGAGGCTCGTCGTCAGAACCTGATGCGCAAGGAGCTGGCTTGGCTTCGCCGCGGTGCACCCGCTCGCACCAGCAAGCCCAAGTTCCGCATCGATGCCGCCAACGAACTGATTGCCAACGAGCCGCCTCCGCGCGACACCGTCAACCTCAAGAAGATGGCCACCCAGCGCCTTGGTAAAGACGTGGTGGACATCGAGAACATGACCTACTCGATTCCGGGACGCACGCTGTTGAACAACGTGACCTGGCGCCTTGGCCCGGGCGATCGCGTAGGCCTCGTTGGCGTAAACGGCGCCGGCAAGACCACTCTGCTTCGCCTGGTAACCGGTGCCCTCGAACAGACCTCGGGCCGAATCAAGCGCGGTAAGACCGTGAACATCGCAACCCTAAGCCAAGAGGTGCGCGAGCTGGATGAGTTTGCCGAAGACAAGATCTTCACCCTCATCGCCCGCGAGAAGTCTTACTTTGTGGTGGATGGCAAAGAGGTTTCCACTAGCCAGCTGGTTGAACAGCTTGGCTTCACCAGTGCCCAGCTGCAGACCCAGATCAAGGACCTATCGGGTGGTCAGCGCCGCCGTCTGCAGTTCTTGCGACTGCTCTTCGGTGAGCCAAACGTGCTGATCCTCGATGAGCCAACCAACGACCTGGACACCGACATGCTGGCCGCCATGGAAGACCTGCTGGACTCCTGGCCCGGCACGCTCATCGTGGTCAGCCACGACCGCTACCTGCTTGAGCGCGTAACCGACCACCAGTACGCGCTGCTGGGCGATGGCTCGCTGCGTCACCTCACCGGGGGAGTGGACCAGTACCTAGAGCTGCGCAAGCACTCCCTGAAGGCATCCGCCAAGGCTGCCTCGCAGGGAACCAGCGGCAACCCAATGCACACCGAATCGGTGGCCGGCAGCACCGCTCCATCGGGGGCTAACCAGCCCAAGGCTGCCCCCAAACTTTCCGGTGCAGAGCTGCGCAATGCCGAGAAGAACCTGGCCCGCATTGAGCGAGCCCTGGAGAAGCTGGCTGGCGAAGAAGCCGATCTGCACGAGAAGATTGCCACCCACGATCAGGGCGATTTTGCGGGCCTAACCGCACTGGCAAACAAGCAGAGCGAGTTCAACGATAAGCGCGAGCAACTTGAAGTGGAATGGCTTGAGGTCAGCGAGCTTTTGGGCTAGTTATGGCAGACTTATAGGGTGTGCTTCTTTGGCTATTGGCCAATGAAAAACGCGGTGGTCTATGGTGTAACGGCAGCACCGCGCCCTTTGGAGGCGCTTGTCTAGGTTCGAATCCTGGTAGACCAGCAAACAAAAACCGAGGAGAGCAATGGGCGAGCGACACCTAGCGGTTGTGGTTCTGGCTGCGGGCCAGGGCACCCGAATGAAGTCGTCCAAACCCAAGGTCATGCACGAGCTTGCCGGCCTCCCACTGCTGGGCCACGCGCTTGCCACCGCCACCAGCCTCGGTGCCCAGCACGTGATTCCTGTGGTTCGCCACCAAAAAGAGCAGATCAGCGCCTACATCAGCGCCTTCTTCCCAACCGCACTGATTGCCGAACAGGACGAGATTCCGGGCACCGGCCGCGCGGTGGAGTGTGGCCTGGAAATGCTTCCAGCCGACTTCGATGGCGTTGTCGTGGTTACCTCCGGCGATGTTCCGTTGCTTGATGTGGCGACCCTCGAGACCATGCTTCAGACCCACCTCGATGGCGGCTACTCCGCCACCATCCTCACCACCTTCCTGGGTGATCCTGCCGGATACGGCCGCATTCTGCGCAGCAACGATGGCAAGTTCATCGAGATCGTGGAGCACAAGGATGCCAGCGATGCCCAGCGCGAAATCGACGAGGTCAACGCCGGCGTATACGTCTTCGATGCCAAGCACCTGAAGTCTGCGCTAGACCAGGTTGGCACTCATAACGCCCAGGGCGAGAAGTACCTCACCGACGCGGCTGCCGCACTGCTCAAGGCCGGCCACAAGGTGCAGGCGCTCGCCATCGAGGACGAGTGGCTGGTGGCGGGCATCAACGACCGCGCCCAGCTCAGCGAAGTTGCCGCCGAGCTAAACGCCCGCATCTGCTACGCCTGGCAGTTGGCCGGCGTAACCATTCTTGACCCGCACAGTACCTGGATTGATGTCACAGTCAGCATCGGCCAGGATGCGGTCTTGCTTCCGGGTACCTACCTTCAGGGCACCACCACCGTAGGTGCTGGCGCAACCGTCGGCCCAGAGGTTGTCCTAATCGACACCCAGGTGGGTGCCGGCGCCAAGGTGGTCAAGGCACACGCCACCTCGAGCATCATCGGTGAAGACGCCAATGTTGGTCCGTTCGCCTACCTTCGCCCAGGAACCAACCTTGGCAAAGACGGCAAGATTGGCACCTTCGTGGAGACCAAGAACGCCA
>JBDLVH010000095.1:0-4695 GCA_039804865.1 Actinomycetota bacterium
TGGCCCAGAAGATTTTGCGTGGTCTAAAGGACAGCTACGACTACGTGGTGGTGGATGCCCCGCCGGCTTTCACCGAGGTTATTTTGCGCGCCTTCGACCTGGCCGACAACTACCTGTTGCTGACTACCCTAGACACCCCAAGCCTCAAAAACCTCAAGGTCACGCTTGGCACACTGCAGGCGCTCGGTATGCCGCGCAGCAAGTGGAATGTGGTCATCAACCGCTCCACCGCCAAGTCGGGTATCAGCGTGGCCGACGTGCAGAAGGCCATCGGAATCGAAATCGTGGCGCAGATTCCAAGCAGCGATGTGGTACCGATTTCCACCAACCAGGGCAAGACGGTACTGGAGGCCAACGCCAAGCACGCGGTGTCTCACGCCATCCGTGGCCTGGCCGGTTCGCTCTATGGCGTGCCAGCGGCCACCGCTCCGCGTCGGGGCCTCTTTGGGTTTATGGCGAGGGCCTGATGGGACTCAGCGACCGACTAAATCGGGCCGAGGCAAGCGCCGAACCGGCCGACTACCTGCAGACCAGCGCGCTTCGAATCATCGCCAATCCGGGTGGCACCCAGCTGGACATGGAAGATGTGCGCAACCGAGTCAACGATGCGCTCAAAGAGCTGGTGGGCAAGGCGCTTTACTCGGGTGGTCTAGACGCCGATGACCTGCAGATTGTGGTCTACAAGGCCATTTCGATGGTGCTGGCGGCCGCCAACTTTCCACTCACCGATGCCGACCGCGCCGATCTGGTTCAGGAGATCGTGGATGACATTCTTGGCAACGGCCCGCTGGAGCAGTTGCTGCGCGACCCCGAGGTTTCCGAGATCATGGTTGCCCGCTTCGACACCATTTACGTGGAGCGTCACGGCAAGCTATTCCTCAGCGGTCTGGCCTTTGGCGATGAGGACCACCTGCGCAAGACCATCGATCGAATAGTGGGCAAGGTGGGCCGTCGCATCGATGAATCCAGCCCACTGGTGGACGCCAGACTCAAGGACGGCAGCCGTGTGAACGCGGTGGTTGCCCCCATCGCGCTGGATGGCGCCACCCTCACCATTCGTAAGTTCTTCAAAGACCCGTTTACGGCCAAAGATATGCTGCACACCGGTACCCTCACCCAGGCGGCCATCGTGTTTTTGGATGCCGCGGTTCGCGGTCGCATGAACATCGTCATCAGCGGCGGTACCGGCTCGGGCAAGACCACCACCCTCAATGTGGTGAGCAGCTTCATCCCCGATGACGAGCGAATCGTCACCATCGAAGACTCGGCCGAACTGCAGTTGAACAAGCCTCACGTGGTGCGTCTGGAGACCAGACCGGTGAATATCGAGGGCCAGGGTCTGGTTACCATCCGTGACCTGGTTCGCAACTCTTTGCGCATGCGCCCAGATCGCATCATCGTTGGTGAGGTGCGCGATGGTGCCGCCTTAGACATGCTGCAGGCCATGAACACGGGCCACGATGGCTCACTCACCACGGTGCACGCCAACTCCAGTCAGGATGCCGTGAGTCGCCTAGAAACCATGAGCCTGATGGCGGGAATGGAACTGCCGATGCCGGCAATCCGCGACCAGGTGGGCAGAGCGGTCAACCTCATCATCCAGCAGTCTCGCCTTCGCGACGGTTCGCGTCGCATCACCGAAATCAGTGAGGTTTTGGGAGTGGAAGACGGCGTGGTAAAGCTGCAGCCAATTTTCAAGTTTGCCTTCAACAGCGAGGCCGATCCTGCTCAAATCGGTGAGCTTTTGCCCACCGGCAGCCACCCCAGTTTCTTGGGTCGCCTAGAAGAGCGTGGCATATTCATCGATCGCGAGGTGTTCAAGAAATGAACTTGATCAACAACCCCATCTTGTTGGCGGTGTTGGTGGCGGCTGCCGTTGCCTTCGCGCTGTTGCTGTTGGCAAACCTCAGCTTTGCCGGCAAGAAGCAAAACCGGCTAGACCGAGTATTGGCAAGCTACGCCCGCGCAATGGGCGCCGGTGAGGCTGCGGAGATTGCCACCCAAACCCCAGAGCAATTCCGCTTTGCGGCTCTGGAACGCTACCAAAAGAAGGTCAACGAAAACCTGGCCGCGGCCGGCATCTCGCTTCCGGCCCAGACCTGGATCATCTCGGCTCTTGCCGCATCCCTGCTGATGGCACTTCTAGCCGGTCTATTCTTCGGCTCTGCGATGCTTGGCCTGGTCATCGGTGCGATGACCGGATTCTACGTTTTGAGCGTCTACCCAGGCTCGCGTGCCAATGCGAGAGCCGCCAAGTTTGGCGTTGAACTGCCGCAGGCGCTGGCCATCATCGCCAGCGGTTTGCGCTCGGGAATCACCTTCCAGTCGGCTTTTGCTGCCACCGCCAATCAAGACAAGGGCGAGGTGGGCAACCAGTTCAGGCGGGCCATCGCCGAGGTGCAGTTTGGCTCCACCTTTGAAGACGCCCTGCGTCGGGTTTCCCAGCGCATGAAGAGCGACGACCTGGCCTGGCTGGTGCTGGCCCTCGAGATTCAGCGTGAGGTGGGTGGATCGCTGTCGGGAATCTTGGATGGCGTGAGCGCCACCATCAAGAGCCGAGCCGAGGTGAAGCGAGAGATTCGAGTGATTTCATCCGAGGGCCGAACCAGCGGTTACGTGCTGATAGCCCTGCCGATTTTCTCCTTCCTGGCGCTCTACCTGGTGCGTCCGGAGTACGCCTCCTACTTCTTCACCGATCCAACGGGAATGGTGATGCTGGGAGTATTTGTGGCACTGATGGTGGCCGGCTGGTTCTGGATGCGTAAGGCGGTTGAGGTAAATGTCTAGCATCTGGGTTGTGGCTATCGCACTGCTGGCCGCGGGTGCTGTTGCGGCCATCTCATGGGCCGTCCTGAATACCCTTGGCGGGGGAGTGGGTAGGCAGGCGATTGCTGCCATGCCGAAGTATTCCACCCGTCCGCACTCCGGCGAGCAAGACGCCGCCGAGGCCACCACCGACGAGGGCAGCCTGTTCCTGAAACTGGGTCGCAGACTGCTCACGCCCAAGTATGAGCACTGGCTGCAGCAGAAGCTGCAGGGTGCCGGTCAGTTTGGCTCGCTGGCTCTGGGTGCAGTGCTCACCAAGAAGGTCACCTTCGCCATCGTTGGAATCATCCTCGGTTTACTCTTCACCTCGAAGAGCCTGGTAGACGGCCTGGCCGCGATTGTCATTCTTGGCACTGCCGGCTTCTTGGTGCCAGACCTGCTGCTGATCTCGGAGGGGCAAAAACGCGATCAGGCAATGGAACGCGGACTACCCGACGCCATCGACCTGCTCAATCTCTGTGTGGAATCTGGCCTGAGTTTCGAGGCGGCGGTTGCCCGCGTATCGGTGAGTATGAACGGCCCGGTGGCTGAGGAATTTGGTGCTCTGATGAGCCAGATTCAGCTTGGCAAGAGCCGGGTGGAGGCCATGACCGCACTGGCCGAACGGACTAAGAGCAAGGGGCTGCAGCGAATCATCAGCGCGCTAACCCAGGTTGATTTGCTGGGTATGCCCATCAGTGGAGTGCTAGCGGAACAGGCCAGCGAAATGCGTGCCATCAGAAAGGACAGGGCAAGAGAGCAGGGTCAGAAGGTGACCATCAAGATTTTGATGCCGCTGATGTTTTGTTTCTTGCCGGCCATGTTTTTGATTGTGCTTGGCCCGGCTGTGGTGCAGTTAGTAACCGCACTGGGTCAGCTTTAATCGCCAACCCGAAGTGTATTTATTTTCTGTGTGGGGGGGCTAGTCTTCGCCGATGTCTTCGTTCCAGAGGGCCGGGTTGGCCTCGATGAACTCGCCCATAACCTCTATGAGGCCCTTGTCGTTTAGAACGTGCACCTCGCAGCCGTGCTCGGCCACCCAGTCTTGTCCGCCCTTGAAGTTGATGTCGTCGCCAACGATGAGACGGCCGATGCCAAACTGGCGAATCAGGCCCGAGCAATACCAGCAGGGGGAGAGGCTGGTGGCGAGGGTTACCTTGCGGTAGCTGCGCTGGCGGCCCGCATTACGGAATGCGCTGGTCTCGCCGTGCATTGAGGCATCACCCTCCTGCACGCGCAGGTTGTGGCCGCTGCCAAGCAGGTGGCCCTCCTCGTCGAATAGTGCAGCACCGATTGGGATGCCGCCCTCCGCGAGGCCGAGGTGTGCCTCGGCAATGGCAACCTGGAGTTTCTCTTCGTCAGTTACGAAGATCTGTCCAACTTTAAATTCCATTGCCGAGGCTCCTCTAGTTTGAAGTGGTTACTTCTTCTTGGTGCTCTTTAGAGCGGTTGCAAGTACCCAGTAAAGAACTGCTGCGATAACGAAGCCAACCAGAGCGGTTGCGTCGCCACCAACTACCACCTTGAACTTGTCAGCGGTGAGGTAGAAGTTGTCGCCGAAGACACCAGCGGTTGCACCAGGTGCAACGTAGGTTGGGTACTGGTTGCTGAACAGGTAGATGCTGGTTACGGTGGCAACCACAAACGCGATTGGACCGGCCAGGTTCTCCTTGATGCTGAGTGCAACTTCGCCCAGGTTCTGACCGCGGCGCATTACCTTGTCTACCAAGACGATGGCAACCCATGGAGCAACCCAGTAGGAGACAACTAGAAGGAAGCCCTCTAGGTGCGAGCCAAGGCCCTTTGCGTCGAGTACTGCTGCGTCGTAAGCAACGATTCCGCCGATGATGCCGGCTAGTGCCACCATGATTGCGCGGCGGGTCTTGAAGC
>JBDLVH010000096.1:0-6821 GCA_039804865.1 Actinomycetota bacterium
ACAACGAGGCACTGAGCAAGACCATCAGCGATGTTGCCACTCCAATGCTTTCCGCTGTGAACGGTGTGGGAACCGTCTCCATCAACGGCATCATTCAGAAGCGTGTAAACCTAACCCTGAAACAGGCAGTGCTAAAGGCTAACGGCCTAACCCAGCAATCCATCGTGACCGCGCTTCAGACCAACGGCATCGTTATGCCAGCTGGTGTTGTAAACGACAAGGCCGGCGAGCTCAACATTCAGGTTGGAACCCCGATTGAAAGCATTGCCCAGTTCAAGGCTTTGCCACTGATTTCGGTATTAACTTCGGCCAGCTATGCTGCGCCTTCCTCGCTTGGAGCGCTAGCCGGTTCTGGCTCTGCAGCAGGCGCCTACCCGGGCGCAGGTGCAGCAGGCGCTGGAGCTTCAGCTTCAAGTTCCGCTGCGCAGGCGGCAGCAGCTGCTGCAGCCGCCAAGGCTATGCAGGCTGCTGCAACTCCAACTGTGAAGACCACCATCAAGGTACTTTCCATCGGTGATGTAGCAACCGTCAGCTACGACAACGCTCCTGTGACTGCTGTCGCGCGCGTCAATGGCCACGAAGCCCTTAGCATCACGCTCACCAAGACCCCTGATGGCAACACCGTTTCCATCAGCCACGCCGTTACCGCACTGCTTCCAGACCTAAAGAAGAAGCTGGGAAATGTAACCATCACCACCGAATTTGACCAGGCACCTTACGTTGAGAAGTCTCTTCAAGATCTTAACCAGGAGGGCCTACTGGGCCTTAGCTTCGCCATCCTCATCATCCTGCTGTTCCTCTGGTCGGTTCGCAGCACACTGGTTACTGCAATCTCTATTCCAACTTCGGTGCTGATTACCTTCATCGGTCTTAACCTCACTGGTTACTCGCTGAACCTGTTTACCCTCAGTGCACTTACCATCGCTATCGGTCGTGTTGTGGATGACTCGATCGTGGTCATCGAGAATATCAACCGCCACCTTTCGTACGGCGAATCTAAGGCACAGGCCATCCGCAACGCGGTTGGCGAGGTTGCCGGTGCCATTACCGCTGCCACCGTCACCACGGTTGCAGTGTTCCTTCCAATCGCCCTGGTTGGCGGCCTGGTTGGACAGTTGTTCAGACCATTCGCCTTCACCTTCGCAATCGCGTTGGTTGCATCGCTGCTGGTTTCGCTGACCATCGTTCCGGTACTTGCCTACTGGTTCCTCAAGGGCTCCAGCATTGGCGAAGAGGGCGAAAGCTCGGCAGCCAAGGTGGAAGCCGCTCGCGAGGCCGAAGAGGCAGCCGAACGCAAGTCCTGGCTGCAGCGAGGCTATCTTCCTGTTCTGCGCATCACCCAGGCTCACCCTGCAGTGACTCTGGTGGCTGCAGCCCTGATTCTGGTTCTCACCTTTGGCATGTCTGGTTTCCTCAAGACCAACTTCATCGGTGGCGGCGACAGCAACAACTTTGTGCTGAACCAGAAGATTCAGAACGGGGCCAGCTTCGACCAGCAGAACACCGCGGCTTCCAAGTTGGAGAAGATCATCCTGGCCAAGAAGGATGTGACCACCGTGCTGACCACCGTCGGTTCGTCGGGTGATGGTCGCGTGGCATTCGGTGCTTCTGCCGGCGGAATCATGCTACAGATCACCACCAAGACCGGAATCGACCAGACCGCACTGCAGAACTCCATCTTGGCTGCCGCCAAGAAGGATACCTCGCTAGGCACCGTCACTCTTCAGTCCGGCGGAGGCAACTTTGGCTCCACCGGAACCATCGATGTGAAGGTTACCGCCAGCAACGATGTGTCGCTAAATGCCGGCATCGCGGCCGTTAGCAAGGCAATGAAGGGCACCAAGAACGTCAGCGACATCACCAACTCGATGGCCGACAAGCAACGAACCCTGCAGGTTACTGTTGACCGCGTGAAGGCTGCCAAGTTGGGTCTCAACGAGGTTGCTATCGGTGCAGTTGTTGCAGGCATCATGAGCCCAAGTTCTATCGGCAAGCTGAACCTAGCTTCGGTCTCAACCCCTATCTACGTGGTGCAGGCAAACAGCCCTAAGACCATTGCGGCAGTGCGCAACATCGCTATCCCAACTGCAACCGGGACTGTGCCGCTCACCTCGGTGGCCAAGGTAACCGTCAACACCGTACCTACCCAGATCACCGGTGAAGAGGGCAACCGCACCGCTACCGTTTCGTTGAAACCGATTGGCGACAACCTGGGAGCTATTACTGCCGAGGTCACTAAGCGCCTGAAGCCGGTTGTGCTTCCGGCTGGTGTTACCGCCAGCATCGGTGGCGTCTCCAAGGATCAGGCAGACTCGTTTGCCCAGCTGGGTGAGGCGCTTCTAGTGGCGATCGCAATCGTGTATTTGGTTATGGTGGCAACGTTCCGCAGCCTGCTGCAGCCAATCCTCTTGCTGTCTTCCATTCCTTTTGCGGCCACTGGAGCCTTTGTGGCACTGCTTGCCACCGATACCGCTCTGGGTCTTCCAGCCCTGATTGGAATGTTGCTACTGGTTGGAATCGTGGTCACCAATGCCATTGTGCTGATTGACCTCATAAACCAATACCGCGAGCAGGGAATGCCGGTGAAGGAGGCCATCAGCAATGGTGCCCGCCAGCGACTTCGTCCAATCTTGATGACCGCACTGGCCACCATCTTTGCTCTGACACCAATGGCTTTGGGTGCAACCGGTGGCGGCGGATTCATCTCGAAGCCGCTGGCAGTGGTGGTTATCGGCGGACTCTTCTCGTCAACCGTATTGACCCTGGTGATTGTTCCTGTGCTCTACTGGCTGTCCGCCGGTCGCGCCGAGCGCAAGATCGCTAAGGCTGCAGCCAAGGCCGCTAAGGCAGCCACGGCCTAAGCTCTCAAACAAACGCAAAGTAAACTAGAGGGGTCCCGGAAGGGGCCCCAATAGTTTTAAGTTGTCAGCGGTTGGGCATATTTTTTAGGTGTGATTGAAATTTCAGCAAACTTAGTTTGGATCGACTGTGAGATGACTGGGCTAGATCCAGAACGCGACTGCCTAGTTGAGGTTGCCGTGGTCATCACCAACGACCAACTAGAGGTGCTAGACGAGGGCCTCGAGGTTGTAATCAAGCCTCGCCCAGACTCCCTAGCCGGCATGAACGACTTTGTCCGCAACATGCACACCGCAAGCGGCCTCATCGATGAGTTCGAAAATGGACTCGATCTGGCGGATGCCGAACAGTTGATTTTGGACTACGTAAAGAAGTTCGTACCTGAAGCACGCACCGCTCCCCTGGCTGGAAACACTATCGGCACCGATCGCATGTTCCTAAACCGCTACATGCCTGCTCTAGACAACCACCTGCACTATCGCAACATCGATGTCTCCAGCATCAAAGAGCTAAGTCGCCGCTGGTACCCGCGCGTTTATTTCCAGATGCCAAAGAAGGGCGGCAACCACCGTGCCCTTGCCGACATCATGGAATCCATCGTCGAGCTCAAGTACTACCGCGAAGCAGTTTTTGTGCCGCTACCAGGCCCAACCTCAGAGCAGGCTCAGGCCGCGGCAGCCATCGCATCGGCCAACTAAGCATTGCAACCCAGTTAGACCGCTGGCAGCAAAACTGCTAGAATCTTTAAGTTGTCGCGCGTAAGTGTGGCACATGGTGGGTATAGCTCAGCTGGTAGAGCACCTGATTGTGGTTCAGGGGGCCGCGGGTTCAAGTCCCGTTACTCACCCAAAAAACGAAAAACGCCCCTGCTCGGGGCGTTTTTTGCGTTTTTTGCATAAAAGCGCTGAGCGTGGTGAAGACACGCTGCGTCGCGAGCCGGAAATCTCCCGGCGAGCTGCCGTCCTTATGAACGCTTTTGCCTTCAGGTCTTGGCTTAGACTCAAGCCATGCAATCAACCGCAGTAGTCACCATCGAACGCCCAGCCCGATACGGCAAGCAGCTCGCTTCGCACCTGGGTCACAAGATCAACGTCACTGAAATCAACCCGGTTGGCTGGCACTTCGACATTGAGACAGCGGTAGCCGACGTGATTCCATCCGAGACCACCCTCACCATGGCGGTAACCGCGGACGACGCCGAATCGCTAGAGCGCATGAAGTTTGTTCTGCAGAAGCACTTGCTCAAGTTCACCGGCGACCTCAATCCCGAAGTCATTTGGAACTAAAAAAGCCCCGACCGAAGTCGGGGCTTTTCTTTTTGGCTTTACTTGTTGGCCATCTCGATTAGCAGTTCGCGCACGCGGGCGGCATCTGCCGAGCCCTTCATGGCCTTCATTACTGCACCGATAACCGCTCCGGCGGCCTGCATGCGGCCCTCACGGATAGCGCCGATCACATCTGGCTGGCTGGCTAGAGCGGCCTCGATAGCGGCTATTAGTGCGCCATCATCGGAGACAACCTCAAGTCCTCGGTTGGCAACAATAGCCGAAGGCGAACCCTCGCCTGCCAACACGTAGGTTAGAACCTCGCGAGCCAGACGGTCGTTGATCTTGCCTTCCTCAACCAATGCAGCCAGGTCGGCAACATCTGCTGGGGTGATGTCCAGTTCAGAAATGTCCTTGTCGGCTTCGTTGGCCAGTCGGGCAATTTCGCCGGTCCACCACTTACGGGCAGCCTGTGGCTTGGCGCCAGCGGCTACGGTCTCTTCAAGCTGATCCATAAGGCCCGCATTTACAACATCGCGGAACTCTAGGTCTCCGAATGCCCACTCGGCCTGCAGACGCTTGCGGCGATCTGCTGGCTTCTCAGGCAGCTGAGTGCGCAGGCTCTCGATGAGTTCGATGGAAGGCTGAACCGGAACTAGGTCTGGCTCTGGGAAGTAGCGGTAGTCGTCAGCATCGCTCTTCGGACGTCCGGCGCTGGTCGAGCCCTAGTCCTCGTGCCAGTGACGGGTCTCCTGGGTGATGGTGCCACCCTTGGCGAGGATTGCAGCCTGACGCTGAATCTCGTAGCGCACTGCGCGCTCGATGGAGCGAAGCGAGTTGACGTTCTTGGTCTCGGTGCGAGTGCCAAGCTTCTCCTGGCCGTGTGGACGAAGCGAAACGTTGGCGTCACAGCGTACGTTTCCGCGCTCCATGCGGGCATCGGAGACGTTCATAGCCTTGACGATTTCACGGATTGAGCGAACGTAAGCGGCGGCAAGTTCTGGAGCCTCGGCACCAGCACCGTAAACCGGCTTAGTAACGATCTCAACCAGTGGAACACCGGCACGGTTGTAATCAACCAACGAGTACTCCGCACCTTGGATACGGCCGGTTGAGCCACCAACGTGGGTTAGCTTTCCGGCGTCTTCCTCCATGTGGGCACGTTCGATGGCAACGGTGAAAACATTGCCACTTGGTACTTCGATGTCGATCGAGCCCTCATAGGCGATTGGCTCGTCGTACTGCGAGGTCTGGAAGTTCTTTGCCAAGTCTGGGTAGAAATAGTTCTTGCGCGAGAAACGGCCATTAGGCGCAATCGAGCAACCTAGTGCGAGACCAATCGAGATCGAGCTCTCTACGGCCTTGCGGTTCACAGCTGGCAGCGAACCAGGAAGACCAATGCAGATTGGGCAAACGTTGGTGTTTGGCACATCGCCAAAGCTGTTGGCGCAACCACAGAACATCTTGGTGTTGGTGTTGAGTTCAACGTGAACCTCGAGACCGATGACAACCTCAAACTGCTCGAGGGCCTTGGCGTAGTCCATCAATTCGGCCTTAGCCATTATTTGACCTCCGATACGAGTGCAGCAAGATCCGGTCCGGTTTCGAGCATGGTTTTACCCCACTTCTGCTCGAGGATTGCCTCGAGTGCGGAGCCAACCTGGTACAGACGGGCGTCTTCCATGGCTGGAGCCAAGAACTGGATTCCAACAGGAAGACCATCTTCTTCGGCAACACCGATTGGCAGCGAAATGCCTGGAACTCCGGCAAGGTTGGCCGGAATGGTGGCGATGTCATTTAGGTACATTGCGATTGGATCGCTGACCTTCTCACCCAGCTTGAACGCGGTGGTTGGAGCGGTAGGCGAAACCAGCACGTCGGCAACCTCAAAGGCCTTAGCGAAGTCGCGCTGAATGAGGGTACGAACCTTCTGGGCGCTGCCGTAGTAGGCATCGTAGTAGCCACTGCTTAGCGCGTAGGTACCAAGGATGATTCGACGCTTTACCTCAGGACCGAAGCCGGCCTCGCGGGTAGCCGCCATAACGCGCTCGATGGTTGGCGAACCCTCAGGGGTAACGCGCAGACCAAAACGAACCGAGTCGAACTTAGCCAGGTTGGAGGAAGCCTCCGCTGGAAGAATTAGGTAGTAAGCGGCAACGGCGTACTCAAACGACGGGCAGTCGACCTCAACGATCTGCGCACCGGCTGCCTTTAGGGCCTCGATGCTCTCGTCGAAGCGCTGCTGAACACCAGTCTGGAAGCCCTCGCCGGTCAGCTGCTTGATAACACCGATACGAAGACCGGCAACCGACTTGTTCTCGGTGGCGGCCAGCATGTTGTCCAGTGCGTTAGGTAGCGAGGTGCTGTCGTGCGGGTCGTGTCCGGCAATAACGTCCTGAAGCAGGGCGGCATCGGCCACGCTGCGGGCAACTGGACCAATCTGGTCCAGCGATGATGCCAGTGCGATCAGGCCGTAGCGCGAAACAGCGCCGTAGGTTGGCTTGGTACCAACGGTTCCGGTCATCGAAGCTGGGAAGCGGATGGAACCCCCGGTGTCAGAACCGATGGCCAGAGGTGCCAGGTAGCCACCAACCGCGGCAGCCGAGCCACCACCCGAACCACCAGGGATGCGGTCTAGCGACCAGGTGTTGCGGGTTGGGCCATAGGCCGAGTTCTCGGTGGACGAGCCCATAGCAA
>JBDLVH010000097.1:0-7565 GCA_039804865.1 Actinomycetota bacterium
ACAAACCCAGACTAAACAGGATTCGTTGATTTTTCAACGGTTTTTGCTCTGGGTTTGTTTTGCGCCTTTGACGATGCACTATCGATCAGAGGGGTAGCAATGAACCGCCTGTTCATTGAAATCGTCATCACCGCAGTGAAGGTAATCGTTGTGATTATCGAAGTTGCCTTGCTGACAATGTAAAACAAAGGTCCCGAATCGCTAGTCGGTTCGGGACCGCCCAACCAGCTCCAAGATTTACCCAGCAAAACAAAAATCCCACCCGAAGTTTCGCGCACCGTCGCTCGTCGGGGCAAACCTGCTGGCGCAGCTTTGCGGAAACCCGCCCGCAGTTTCGCGCACCGGTCTCGCACTCGCTCGCCGGGGCGAGCCCGCTGTCGCGGCCACGCAAAAACCCGCCGAGCGTTCAAAAGCCCCAGACATAAATGTCTGAGGCTTTTGGTGCTCGCGGAGACGAGAGGATTTGAACCTCCGAAGGATTTTAAGTCCTTACCTCATTAGCAGTGAGGCGCACTCGACCGGGCTATGCGACGTCTCCTGGTGATGCCATCCAAGTTTAGCGGTTTCCCACCAGAGCCGCCAACCCCATGTAGTGCTTGCGGGTGGGCTCGTCCTGCTTTTCCAAGGCGTAACGCAGCATGGTTCGAGGCATGGTTGCAGCGGTTTCATCGAGGTAACCCAGCAACTTGGCGTTGTCCTGTTTGCCAAGTTCGCGCAGCATCCAACCAACCGCCTTGTGGATTAAGTCTTGTTCATCGGTGTTGAGAATGCGAGCCAACCGAAGAGTTGGCTCAAGCACTCCGGCACGGATGTGGGCGAAGGTGAGCATGATGGCGATGCGCCTATCCCAGAGCGAATCCGAATGCACAAGGCGATTCAGCAACTGGTCATCCGGATGGTTGACCAACCAAAGCCCAAAGTATGGGGCCGAGGTGTCAACCAGGTCCCAGTTGTTCCAGCAGTGCTCGCCCGCCAACTTCATGTAGAACTCAAACTGCTTGGCCTTCACCGCAACATCCTTTTCGCGGTGGAAGCGCAGGCTCAGCACGATGGCAGCCAGCAATCGGTGCTCGTGAATACCCGAGTGCGCCAGCTTGGCAACCTCGTCCTCAGGCAGATCCTTGAAGCGCGCGGCAACGCTTCGGGTGTTGGGTACGCTCACACCGATGAAGATGTCACCCTCGCCATAGTGGCCCGGACCGGTCTTGAAAAACAGCTGACCGTGCCTGGCGCGCTTCGGGTCCGCTAGTTCCTGGAGCGCGGCCTTGGCAGCGGTTGCGGTTTGTGGATCGGTGAGGTTAGTCAATGCTTGCTGGTTCAACTTTCAGAGAATGGCCATCGGCGGCTACATCAACCCGCACCAAAGAACCGTCGGTGACGGCACCCGAAAGCAAGAGGTTTGCCAACTGATCGTCGATTTGCTGCTGCATCAGGCGACGCAGCGGACGGGCTCCATAGATTGGATCGTAGCCGTTTTCGGCCAACCAACCGCGAGCCTCCGGGGTAACCGCAAGCTGGAGGCGGCGCTCGGCCAAGCGCTTGGTGAGGCGATCGATGTTTAGCTCAACGATCTGACCCAGCTCCGAGATATCCAGCGCGCTGAAGATGACGATGTCGTCTAGGCGGTTGAGGAACTCCGGCTTGAAGGCAGCGCGAACGGTAGCCATCACGCCCTCTTCCTTCTGGGTCGAGGTAAGTTCTGTGTCTACCAGGAACTGGCTTCCCAGGTTGCTGGTCAAAATCAGAATCACATTCTTGAAGTCCACGGTTCGGCCCTGGCCATCGGTGAGGCGGCCATCGTCCAGCACCTGAAGCAGCACGTCGAATACCTCTGGATGAGCCTTCTCAACCTCGTCAAGCAAGACCACCGAGTAGGGGCGACGACGCACAGCCTCGGTGAGCTGGCCACCCTGTTCGTAGCCGATGTAGCCCGGAGGGGCTCCCACCAGACGCGAGACGGAGTGCTTCTCGCCGTATTCGCTCATGTCGATGCGAATCATGGCCTTTTCGTCGTCAAACAAGAACTCGGCGAGGCTTTTAGCCAGCTCGGTCTTGCCAACGCCGGTTGGACCCAGGAACAGGAACGATCCGGTTGGACGGTCGGGGTCGGCGATGCCGGCCTTAGTGCGACGAACCGCATCGGAAACGCTCTTTACCGCACGCTTCTGACCGATTAGGCGCTTGCCCAGTTCGCTCTCGAGGTGCAGCAATTTTTGTGATTCGCCCTGTAGCAGCTTGCCAACTGGCACACCAGTCCAGGCTGCAACAACTGCGGCAATGTCCTGCTCGGTTACCTGGTCGCCAACCATGCGGTCGGTGTCAGATGCCTCGGCATTCTCGGCCTCCTGCAGCTGCTTTTCCAGCGCCGGAATCTCGGCGTAAAGCAAGCGGGAGGCCTTCTCGAGGTTGCCCTCGCGCTGGGCTCGATCGCTGTCGATTCGAAGCTGGTCCAGCTTGGTCTTTAGCTCACCGATTCGGTTGAGCTCGCCACGCTCGCGCTCCCAGCGGGCCGCCAGCTCCTTCAAGTCTTCGCTCTTAACCTTTAGGTCTTCGCGCAGCTTGGCTAGGCGCTCCTTTGAGGCAGCGTCCTTTTCCTTGGCAAGCGCCAGCTCTTCAAGCTTCAGGCGATCCACCGCGCGACGAAGTTCATCGATCTCTACCGGGGCAGAGTCGATCTCCATGCGAAGGCGGCTGGCTGCTTCATCCACCAGGTCGATGGCCTTGTCGGGCAGTTGACGACCGGTGATGTAGCGGTTGGAAAGGGTGGCGGCGGCAACCAGCGCGCTGTCGGCGATGGTCACCTTGTGGTGCGCCTCGTAGCGCTCCTTCAGTCCGCGCAAAATGGCAATGCTGTCAACCACCGATGGCTCGCCCACGTAAACCTGCTGGAATCGACGTTCCAGCGCGGGGTCGCGTTCGATGCGTTCGCGGTACTCGTCCAGGGTGGTGGCACCGATTAGGCGCAGTTCGCCGCGGGCAAGCATTGGCTTCAGCATGTTGCTGGCGTCCATCGAGCCATCGGCGGCACCGGCACCAACCAGGGTGTGAAGCTCGTCGACGAAGGTGATTACCTGGCCTTCGGCTGCGTTGATTTCGGCCAGCACTGCCTTGAGACGCTCTTCAAACTCTCCGCGATACTTGGCGCCGGCAACGAGGGCAGCCAGGTCGAGGCTGATCAGCTGCTTGCCCTTCAGGCTCTCGGGTACGTCGCCGGCAACAATGCGCTGAGCAAGGCCCTCTACTACGGCGGTCTTACCAACGCCTGGCTCACCGATGAGCACCGGGTTGTTCTTGGTGCGGCGGCTAAGCACCTGGCTGACACGACGGATTTCGGCGTCGCGGCCGATAACTGGGTCGAGCTTGCCAGCTTTGGCAATCTCGGTGAGGTTTACGCCGTACTGCTCTAGAGCAGACTTTTGTTCTTGGTTCTGATTCTGTGGGTTGTTCATGATTTGGAATCCCCTAGGTTTGGCTTTTGGCCGGTCTTACTTTGCACGCCATAGAACGAGTGCGCCGTTCTTGGCAGGTCGTTTGCCCTGTTGGAGGCTTACGACGCCCTGGTCTCCCGAGGCAAATACTCGGGCTCCTGGGCGGTTCATCAGTTCGTTGGCGAGGGTGGACTCGAGGTCTCGAACTCGCTTGCGCAGCTCAACATTCTGGTTTTCCAGATCGAGGATTCGCTTGATGCCAGCTAGGCTTACGCCCTCGGCACTCAGGCGAGCAACCTCTTTAAGTTGGGCCACATTGCGCAGGGTGTAACGACGGCTCTTTCCCGCGGTTCTGCCAGGAACCACAAGGCCGAGGTTGTCGTATTGGCGCAGGGTCTGCGGATGCATTTCCGCCAACTCGGCTGCCACAGAAATCACAAACAGCGGAGTATCTTCGTTGACATCTTCCATTGCCGTTCCTTCCTTCTAGGTCTCGGTTAGAGCAGTCCGGCTCGCTGTAGCAAGTCGGCGCGTGGATCTTCGTCCGGCATCAGGGCTTCGAAGGCCTGCAGGGCCTCGGCCGCCTTGTCGCTGAGGTGACTTGGCACGGCAATCTCCACGGTGGCCAGTAGGTCGCCGCTCACCTTTTCGGTGACAACGCCCTTACCCTTCACTCGCAGCACACGGCCGTTTGGGGTTCCCGGTGCAACCTTTAACTTCACCGGTTCGCCGCCAAGGGTAGGCACCTGGATGGTTGCGCCAAGCGCGGCTTCCGCAAAGGTGACTGGTACCGAGACGCGGATGTTGTTGCCATCGCGGCTGAACACCGGGTGCGGCTTGATGTTGACGGTAACCAACATGTCGCCGTTTGGGCCACCGTTCATGGAAGGCTGACCGCGGCCGCGCAGCTTGATTTTGGCGCCATCGTTGATGCCGGCTGGCACCTTGAATGACACGTCTTCGCCGCCCTGGAAGCTGAGCTTCTTGGTGGTTCCCTTAACCCCATCGATGAAGTCAATGGTTACCGAAGCCGTGAGGTCTGCACCCGGGGTTGGACCACCGAAGCCGCCCCCGAACCCGCCACCAGGGAATCCGCCGAAGCCTCCGCCACGACCTCCGCCAAAGAGGTTGGAGAAGACATCCTCGAAACCTGCACCGCCCATATTTGGACCGGCACCGCTGAAGCGGGCCCCACCGCCGCCGGCACGAATTGCGTCGTACTCGGCACGCTGAGCTTTGTCGCTCAGCACGGTGTAGGCCTCGGAGATCTCCTTGAAGCGAGCCTCTGCCTTGGCATCCCCAGCGTTTGAGTCTGGGTGATACTGGCGAGCCAGCTTGCGGTAGACCTTCTTGAGTTCGGCCTCGGACACGTCCTTTGCCACGCCAAGGATCTTATAGAAATCCTTGTCGAACCAATCTTGACTAGCCATGACCGCCTCTCTTATTTCAGGGCTTGTATTTAGGAATGGGTGTTACTTGGGTCTATTCAGCAGGCTGAAAGACTGCCACCTTGGCGGCACGGATGACGCGCTCGCCCAGCTGGTAGCCAGGCTCGATCACGTCGGCAATGGTGTTCTCGGTGACTTCCGGGTTTGGAGTCTGAACCAGGGCATCGTGTAGCTCTGGGTTGAAGACATCGCCCTTGGCACCAAACTGCTTTAGGCCAAATTTGTCACCGGCTGCGCGCAGCTTGTTTGCCACCGCGGCAAACGGAGAACCATCAAGGTCTCCGTGTGCCTCGGCACGGCTTAGGTCGTCCATCGCTGGGAAGAACGCACGAAGCACTTCGGCAATGGCGTTGTTGCGAGCCACGTCTCGGTCGCGCTCGACGCGCGCCTTGTAGTTCACAAACTCGGCCTGCAGGCGCTGGAGATCCGCCAAAAGCTCGGCCTCCTTGGACTGCACGGCGCCGAGGCCTGCGGTTAGTTCGTCGAAGACCTCGTCAACCGATGGGGTGGACTCTGCGGATTCATTTGACGAAGCATTGCTTGCACTCTGCGAGTCAGGTGATTCCGAAGGGTCCATGCCCTCATCGTTGGCGGCGTTGTTGTCGGCCATTACTTCTTCTCGTCCTCGTCGTCAACAACCTCGGCGTCAACAACGTCTTCGCCCGATGCTGCCTCTTCGGCTGGGGCCTCTGCGGCTGCGGCCGAGTAGATTGCCTCGCCAAGCTTCTGGGCGCTGGTGTTCAGCTTCTCCAGAGCGCTCTTTACGGCTTCGATGTCCTCGCCAGCAAGTGCGGTCTTCAGTGCGTCAACGTCGGCCTGAACCTCAGTCTTTACATCCTCAGGAAGCTTCTCGTCGTTCTCCTTGATTAGCTTCTCGGTGCTGTAAACAACCTGCTCCGCGGTGTTGCGGGTGTCCTGGTCTTCGCGACGAGCCTTGTCCTCTGCGGCGTGCTCTTCGGCTTCCTTAACCATGCGCTCGATGTCGTCCTTGCTCAGGCTCGATCCACCGGTGATGGTCATCGACTGCTCCTTGCCGGTGCCCTTGTCCTTTGCAGACACGTGCACGATGCCGTTGGCGTCGATGTCGAAGGTGACCTCAACCTGTGGCACGCCACGAGGTGCTGGTGCAATGCCGGTTAGCTCGAAGTTACCGAGAGACTTGTTGTCGCGGGTGAACTCGCGCTCGCCCTGGTAAACCTGAATGCTCACCGATGGCTGGTTGTCGGCTGCGGTGGTGAAGGTCTCCGAACGCTTGGTTGGAATAGCGGTGTTGCGCTCGATCAGCTTGGTCATGATGCCACCCATGGTCTCGATACCGAGGCTTAGTGGGGTCACGTCGATCAGCAGAACGTCCTTGCGCTCACCCTTTAGAACACCGGCCTGAAGGCTGGCTCCAACGGCAACAACCTCATCAGGGTTTACACCCTTGTTAGGCTCCTTGCCACCGGTTAGGGTCTTCACCAATTCGGCAACGGCTGGCATACGGGTAGAGCCACCAACCAAAACAACGTGGTCGATATCGGAAAGCTTGATGCCGGCTTCCTTGATTACGTCGTTGAATGGCTTCTTGGTGCGCTCTAGTAGGTCTGCCGAAAGCTGCTCAAACTGGGCACGAGTGATGGTCTCGTCGAGGTTGGCTGGGCCATTCTCGGTGAGGCTCAGGTATGGCAGCTGAACGTTTGCCGAGGTAGCCTGCGAAAGCTCCTTCTTGGCCTGCTCGGCTGCTTCCTTTAGACGCTGCAGGGCAATCTTGTCCTTGCTTACGTCTACGCCGGTGGTCTCCTTGAACTTCTTTACAAGGTGGTCCACGATGCGCTGGTCCCAGTCGTCTCCACCTAGGCGGTTGTCACCCGAGGTAGCGCGAACCTGAATGGTGCTGAAGCCGTCATCCTTGCCAACCTCTAGTAGCGAGACGTCGAAGGTACCGCCACCAAGGTCGTAAACCAGGATCAGCTCGTCTTCCTTGCCCTTGTCTAGGCCGTAGGCCAGTGCGGCAGCGGTTGGCTCGTTGATGATACGAAGCACGTTTAGACCAGCAATCTCGCCAGCCTCCTTGGTTGCCTGACGCTCGGCGTCATTGAAGTAAGCAGGAACGGTGATAACTGCGTCGGTTACGGCCTCACCCAGGTAGGTCTCTGCATCGCGCTTTAGCTTGGCCAAGATACGGGCCGAGATTTCCTGCGGGGTGTACTTCTTGTCATCTACGGCAAACTTCCAGTCGGTGCCCATGTGACGCTTGACCGAAGCAATGGTGCGGTCAACGTTGGTTACGGCCTGGCGCTTGGCGGTCTCGCCAACAAGAACTTCGCCGTCCTTGGTGAATGCAACCACCGATGGGGTGGTGCGGAAGCCTTCGGCGTTGGCGATTACGGTTGGTTCGCCACCCTCGAGTACCGAGACGGCAGAGTTGGTGGTTCCTAGGTCAATACCTACTGCACGAGCCATTTGATCATTCTCCTGTTTGTGTCTGTGGGAGGCGCAACCGGTAAGTTGAGCCATCTGGACTCAAGTTTGACATGAGCCCAAAAAGTTGTCAAGCGTGTTATCTGCAAAGTTGAGCCGTGTTGGCTCAAGTTTTGGGCATAACCCGCTACCCGATTTCTGGTATCCGATAAACGGTTAGCCGCCCAGCCGCCCAAGCCAACAGACTTGTAGCCATGAAGCTGGCAGAAATCCGCATGCGCGACCC
>JBDLVH010000098.1:0-3636 GCA_039804865.1 Actinomycetota bacterium
CCCGAGGCGTCGTGAATTGGCCACATGATGCGCCCACGGAATTTGTCGTAACCGCCCTTGTCGGACTGAGCAGCCAGACCGGCTGTAACCAATTCATCGATGGTGAAACCGAGTGCCTTTAGGTGATCGGTAAGACCGCTCCAGCCTTTTGGCGAGAACCCGATGCTGAATCGCTCACAGGCAACCTGGTCGAAACCGCGGCCAAGCATGAAGTCGCGGGCAGTCTTGCCAGCATCGGTGAGCAGCTGCTGCTGATAGTAGGCTGCGGCCAGTGTGTTGGCTTCAAGGATGCGCGCGCGAACCTTGGAACCCGTCTCGCTGCTACCGCCGTCTTCATAGGTGAGGGTGTAGCCGATCTTGGCTGCCAGTTTCTCGACTGCCTCGGTGAAGGAGATGTTCTCAAGTTGCTGAATGAACTTGTAGACATCGCCGCCCTCTCCACAGCCAAAACAGTGGTAGAAACCCTGTACAGGGCGCACGTTGAAGGAAGGAGACTTCTCGTCGTGGAAGGGACAGAGACCCTTCAGTGAGCCGACAGAGGCGGGCTTGAGTACTACGTACTCCCCCACAACATCTGCGATATTTACGCGAGCCTTAACCTCGTCGATATCGCTGCTCTTGATCTTGCCTGCCATGCCATCAATCCTAGGGTTGGCCTAGTTGGACTTGCTGGTCAGCTTGTGGTGCAGGGTGATTGCGCTCTGATCGGTGAGGCTAGCAACCTGGTCTACAACCACTCGGTGCTTGGCCTCATCGGTGCGGGCCTCGCCCCAGGCAGCGGTTGCGAAGGCGTCGAGGTGCTGGCCGTTGGCGGCCAGCAGGGCGTCCGCCAGTTCGGTGAGGATGGCACGCTGCCACTCGTAGTATGGCTTGCGGCTGGCGTGATCCATGAGGAAAGCCGCAACCACGCCTTTGAGGACTTCGATTTCGACCTCAACCTCTTGAGGAATAGCCAAATCGGATTGGTAACGCGTGATATCGCCCTCCTGAGCCCAGGCGAAGCTGTGAGCCATGGTGCGCTGCACGAAGCCACCGATAAGCGAGGACGTTAGGTTCTTTAGGCGACCAAGATCAGCAGGCGTGGCCTGGTGGCTGGTTGGCCAGTAGGCGTTGGCACGAAGCCGGTGCAGGCCGGCTGCCAGCGATGCAGTGGAGATCTTGCCACCGTTCCACTTGGCGGCAGCTTCAAGGATGCGGTGCTCCTCGTTTGGGTCTGCGAGAACGGCCAGGTCAACGAATCCACTTACGATGGCGTCTTCAAAATCGTGCACCGAGTAAGCGACGTCATCGGCGAAGTCCATTACCTGGGCCTCAACCGATTTGTGCTCGAACTTGGAACCGAGACGCATCCACTCGAAAACTGCTCGGTCGTCTTCGTAGAAACCAAACTTGGAAGATTCGGCTTTGGCCGGACCCTGCCCGCGGGCCCAAGGATATTTGCAGGTGGCATCCAAGGATGCACGGGTGAGGTTTAGACCCAGCGACCTGCCATCGATGGCAAAAACCTTTGGTTCGATGCGAGTGAGCAGGCGCAGAGTCTGCGCGTTGCCCTCGAAGCCGCCAAAGTCGGTGGCCCAGGCGTTTAGGGCACGTTCACCGTTGTGGCCGAATGGCGGATGGCCAAGGTCGTGAGCCAGGCAGGCAAGATCGACAACATCAGGGTTTAGCCCCAGGTCTTCGGCCATTTCGCGGCCGATCTGAGCCACCTCAAGCGAGTGAGTCAGCCGAGTGCGTGCGAAGTCGCCGGTGGCCGGTGACAGCACTTGGGTCTTGGCACCGAGGCGACGAAGTGCGGCCGAGTGCAGCACTCGGGCGCGGTCGCGAGTGAACTCACCACGCTGAGTGCCAGCTCGTCGATCTTCGGCCAGAAAACGCTGACGATCGAAATCGGTGTAACCGTGCTCGGTCATTTAGCCACCCGAAACATTGATCTCGGCGTCGAGCAAAATCTGACGCTGTTCGGCACCCAGAGTGCGGGAATCCAGCCAGTGCTCTGGAAGCGAGCACTGCTTGGCGCCACCTAGGCGGCCGCGTGGACCCTCGGCTTCATCGCCAGGGTAAGGAATAGTCCAGTCAAGGGTTCCCAAAATTTCGTCCATGTGGCTGAGCGATTGCACCTGCGCCAGCGCAGCGCGGAACTCGCCGCCCACCGGATAGCCCTTGAAGTACCAGGCCACGTGCTTTCGAATGTCTCGGCAGGCGCGCGCCTCCTCATCGAAGAACTCAGTTAGTAGCACTGTGTGCTGTTTGAAGGCCTGAGCAACCTGGCCCAGGGTTGGCTGAACCGGATTGATGGCGGCATCGGAGTTTGGATTGCGCTGGTACTCGTCGAAAGCCGCCTGGAGGTCTGCAAATAGCCAAGGGCGACCAAGGCAACCGCGACCAACAACCACGCCGTCCACGCCGGTTTCGCGCACCATTCGAATGGCATCCGCAGCGGACCAGATGTCGCCATTTCCCAAAACCGGAATATCGGTGATGGTTTCACGCAGCTTGCCAATAGCCGACCAGTCGGCGTGGCCCGAGTAGTACTCGGAAGCGGTGCGGGCGTGCAGGGCGATTGCGGCTACACCGGCATCGCGCGCGGTCTTGGCGGCGTCAAGGTAGGTGAGGTGATCCGAATCGATACCCTTGCGCATCTTGATGGTGAGCGGGATGTCGCCGGCTGCCTGCACCGCGCTATTGACGATGGCACCGAACAGGTCTTGCTTCCAAGGAAGGGCCGCGCCGCCACCCTTGCGGGTGACCTTAGGAACCGGGCAACCAAAGTTGAGGTCGATGTGATCGGCGCGATCCTCGGCTACCAGCATGCGAACGGCCTCACCGATGGTTTTAGGGTCTACGCCGTAAAGCTGAATGCTGCGAATCTGCTCCGATGGGTGGTGCCCAATCAGGCGCATCGACTCATCGGTGCGTTCTACCAGCGCACGGCTGGTGATCATCTCAGAGACGTAAAGTCCGCCACCAAACTCGCGGCAAAGCCTGCGGAATGCCGTGTTGGTGATGCCCGCCATCGGTGCCAAAACCACCGGGGTGCCAATGTTGAGCTTTCCAAACTTAAGTGGCTGTGCCGCCCTAGGAAGATTTCCGGGGGCGGACACAGTTGAGGTTTGGTTAGGCATTAGGAAACTAGCTTGCCACCCAAGTACTCACGAAGCTTGGAGAGCGAAACGCGCTCCTGAGCCATGGTGTCGCGCTCGCGCACGGTGACGGCCTGGTCCTCGAGGGACTCGAAGTCGACGGTGATGCAGAACGGAGTACCGATCTCATCCTGGCGACGGTAGCGGCGACCAATGGCACCCGAGTCATCGAAGTCGATGTTCCAGTAGCCACGCAGCTCCTGAGCCAGGTTGCGGGCAACCGGAGACAGGTCTTCGTTGCGGGAAAGCGGCAGAACAGCAGCCTTGATTGGAGCCAGGCGGTAGTCGAGGCGAAGCACGGTACGAACGTCTACGCCACCCTTGGTGTTTGGAGCCTCGTCCTCGTGGTACGCGTCTACCAGGAAGGCCATCAGCGAACGGGTTAGACCGGCCGCTGGCTCGATTACGTAAGGGAACCAGCGCTCGCCCTTGGCCTGGTCGAAGTACGACAGGTCAGAGCCAGACTCGCGCGAGTGAGTCTTTAGGTCGAAGTCGG
>JBDLVH010000099.1:0-5806 GCA_039804865.1 Actinomycetota bacterium
GGCACAACGGCCAACTGCTTTACATCCCAGGCAAACTCGGTGCGGTCGTGGCTCATCAGCCACGAACTTGGCGCCAGGATCTCAAACCGCTTGGTCTTGATCTCATCGCGTGGGTAAACCAGCTCGGCCTTGCCGCTGTTTAGCAGGTCCAAAATCGGTGCACCGATGCTGCGCGAAAGCGAGCGCGGGTAGATGTTGTTCAGCTGCAGGAAAGCCACCGATTGACCCTCTGCCTGTGCCGCCTGATAGCGAAGCAGGGTGGCTCGTACGTTCTCGGTGTCACGCAGGTTCACGCCCAAAACCAGGTCGAACTTGCGCTGGGCGCGAGCGTCGGCGGTAAGCAGATAGCTCTGGCGCGGGGCATAGAACTGGCGATCTCCGGTGCGCGCAATGTGCCAGCTGATGGCCTTGCCCAAACGATTGTGGAAATAGAGGTACGAGTCGCGGTAGTTGGTGCGGAACTCGGCAATCCAGCGGAAGCCAAGCTCGCCCTGAGTGAGGCCACCGTTGTCGGCGCGCTGAATGGTTAGCACACGGAACGGGTGCACCACCGGGCAGTCTACGTCGAAGGCCTTGTTCATACGCTTGCGGAACTCGGTGTCTCCACCCTTTCGAACGTGGTCGAAGTAGCCAATCTTGTCGCGCACCTTGATGCGCCAGAACATAAGCGCCGGCTCGCAGATGCCGATGCGGAGGCGACGGTTGGATTCCACTGCCTCCAGGCGATCGGTGAGGCGGGTGCTGAGCGAGATGTTGCCAACTGCGTCTGGGTGGAACATCAGGTTGGAAACCTGGAACTCTAGGCGCTGCGGGTGCATCCAGTCATCGGAGTCTTGGAAGGTAATCAGCTCGCCCTTCGCCTCATCGATGGCACGGTTGCGAATGCGGTAGGTGCCGCCGTTGGTCTCCTGGCGAAGCACACGGATGCGGTCGTCCATAGCCGCAACCTCAGCCAGCACGTCGTCGTAGTCTTCGCCCGAGCAGTCGTCGATGACCAGAAGTTCGAGGTTTGAATAGGTCTGTGCCAAAGTGCTGCGGACCGCGGCAAAGATGTGACGGTCTGGCTGGAAGGCACTCATTACAACGGTGACCAGCGGACCCTGCAGCTTGGAGGCACCAGGCTGAGCAGCTGGGTCGGTTACGGTGAGCGAGTCGAGCGGGGTGGCATAAGGCTTTGGGTCAAACGAGATTGGCGCAATCTTCTTGCCGAAGAGCTGTTGGTTGAGGCGCTTGATCCAAAGCGACGCCTCCTCGTTCTGGGTGGCTAAAGCGGCATCGTGCGCACCTAAACCACGGAACGGATTGTCGATGTCCACGCGCAAGAACTCGGTACTGAGGGTGTAATCGCGGTTGAACATGAAGGCGCTGTTGGTGCCCTCCTGCAGAATCTGCATTCGCACCGAATTGAGGGCCTCTGGGAAGAAAGTTGCCGCCTTGTTGAAGATGGCTGGAACGTTTTGCATGCTGCGGCGAGCCAGTTCGACATCGCCCATGCGCAGCGCCACGATTGCCAAGTTCACCTTGTGCATCTGGGAGAAGCCGGCTAGGCCAAAGGTCTTGAGGCAGTAGTCGTAGATACGCTTGGCGTTCATCACATCGTGCTCGAAGATTGGCTGGTTGCTGAGCAGCCAGGCTAAATCGAACAGCGCACGCTTGTTTTTGATGACCAGGTCGGTGCCAATGACACTGAGCATTAGGTCGGCGTCGCACGAACCGCCGGTGGCAATCTGGGCCAATTCGTCGCGAGCAATCAGCGAACGGGTGCGCAAAGCCGCAAACAGGAAAGTTAGACGCTTGCTGCGGTTGTACCGCTTGGGTCCAACCGGAGAGTTTGCCAACTTAAACGTGTTCATAGTTATGCCCAATTAAACTAGGTAAGTGAGCAAAACCCCGCACAACCACGGAATGCGCACCGATATTCAGGCACTGCGCGCCCTGGCCATTGCATCGGTGGTGCTTTTCCACGTTTGGCCAGACCGACTAACCGGTGGCTTCGTTGGCGTGGACATCTTCTTTGTCATCAGTGGCTACCTCATTACCGGTCAGCTGTGGCGTCAAGAGCAGCGCACCGGCAAGATCGATTTCGCCGACTTCTGGGCCCGTCGCGCCCGCCGTCTGCTGCCGGCATCCATGCTGGTAATCGCTGTGTCAACCGTGGCCACCTATTTCTTCACCACCCCATCATGGTTCATCAAGGTTCACGACGAGGCCTACGGATCCACTCTGTACATGCAGAACTGGACCCTCATTGCGAAGGTGACCAACTACCTCACCGACGACGGCACCAAGAGTCCGTTCCAGCACTTCTGGAGCCTCTCGGTTGAAGAGCAGTACTACATCTTCTGGCCGATTCTGTTGTTCTTGGCCATGCTGGCCGTGCGCATTTTTCCACGTGCCCTCAAGAACAAGCCGCTGCTGCTTACCCTGCTGTCCCTGATTCTGGTTAGCTCGCTGGCGTACAGCGTCTACCTAACCTGGGACCAGCCTCAGAACGCCTACTTCAACACCTTTACTCGCGCCTGGGAATTTGCCGCCGGTGCCATCCTGGCAATCGCAACCTCCAACCCCAAGTCGGACCAGAGCGCAGGCAAGCGCAGCCCAATCTGGTTCTGGGTTGGCGCCGCACTGATGAGCTACAGCATCTTCAAGTTCACCGGCTCCACCCCGTTCCCATCCTGGTATGCAGCTATTCCGGTTTTGGGCGCTGTCTTGGTATTGCACGGTGGTGCCAGCCAGAGCCGCTGGGTTCCCAACCGAGTGCTTGCAATCAAGCCAATTCAGTTCTTGGGTGACATCTCCTATTCGCTTTACCTCTGGCACTGGCCGGTGCTCATCTTGGCGCCTTGGTTCATGGTCAACAACTTCAACATGTGGGGCCACTTCGCCGTGGTGATCATTGCTGTTCTGCTTGGTTGGGCCAGCAAGCGCTACGTAGAAGACCCAGTTCGCTTTGGACCACTCAGCAAGCTGAAGCCATCACGCCAGCTGCTTGCAGCCGGACTGGCTATGGTGGTTTTGCTCGCTGGAATCTGGGCGCTGAATGGCCAGGCCAAGAAGGAGTTCTCCCACTCCTACGGCAACACCAAACTGACTCCGCCGCTTACCGATCTAAACAACGGCGCCAAGGCTCGCGAGAGTGGCGACTGCAAGGTTGGCCGCGAAGAAAACCGCTTCTTCACCTGCCAAAAGGGCGACCCAAATGGCAAGTACCGTGTAGCACTGATTGGCGACAGCCACACCCGCGAGTGGTTTGTTCCGGTTGACGATCTGGCGTTCAAGTACCACTGGAACCTGACCATGATCAGTAAGAGTGCCTGCAGCCTGGTGGACCCAAACAAGTACCCGGCGAACCTCACTCACCACACCTGCCGCACCTGGAACCAGAGCCTGGATCAGTACCTAGCCAGCCACAAGCCATTCGATCTGATCATCAACTCCAACTCGTCGTTGGTGACTCAGGGCCGTGCCGATGTGGGGGCCTCATTCGCTTCCATTGTCAGCAAGATCACCGCTCGTGGCACCAAGTTCTTCCTGATTCACGACACCCCAAAGCCGAAGGTCAACTTCGTTCCCTGCATCGAGCAGTTTGGAGCCAAGTCTGGTGAGGCCTGTTCCATCACTCGCGAAGGCGGACTCACTCCGGCAGACCCAATGCCAGCCGCCGTGGTGGGCGTGAAGAACGTGATCTCGGTGGACTTCACCAACTCTTTCTGTAACCTGAAGAATTGCCCCCCGGTCATCGGAAACATCGTGGTGTACCGAGACAATAGTCATATAACAACCACCTGGGCCAAACACCTGGAACCAGTTCTCGACGCAAAGATACCGGCGGAGTTTAAGAAATGAATACGCTGAAATCCTGGAGATTCTGGGTGCTGAACCTGGTGATGGTTGGCGTTGCCTTCGCCAACGTCTTTGTGCTCTCGCACTCCATTCCATTCATCGGTCACAACAAGACCTACAACATCAACCGAGTGATCGAACACTCGCACTGGGTTGAGGGTGCGCCGGTAGTTTTGACTAACCACTTCTCAACCGTTGACGTGAACCACATCGGCGACCGCTTCAAGAACGGCTTCGGCTTTGAAAGCGAACTGATTGGCATCTTCAAGGTGCACTCGGTAGACCGCAAACAAGACCCAATCGACCTGCGCGGCAAGATCACTCTCAAAGCCCTAAAGCACTACCGCTACTACGAGACCACCACTCACTGCAGTGGGCAGAACAGCAAGTACTGCAACCTGTACCTCATCTGGGATGCCAAGAACTCGGCCCCCTACCGCACCTTCATCGGTGCCCGTGTTGAAGACAGCCTAAGCATCAACGACATTGACAACCCAGGTCGTCCGGTTCGTAGCGTGAAGACCTTTGTGCTCATCGACAGCAACGTGTACCGCAACCTAATTGGAGACCCAAATGCTAACTGAGTATGCGGTCCTGATTCTGATTGCCCTCGGTGGAGTGGCAATCGCCTGGCAGCTGGGTATTAGAAACCTCTGGCTAAGCGTTCCAAGCGGTCTGATGATCTCGGTTGTGATGCGCGACGTGCTTTTTGCCACCATGAACATGGTTCAGCAGCGCTGGATCAGTGGCTTTGCCTTCTTTGGCCTGCTGGCTCTGGGCCTTATCGTTTCGGCCTGGCAGGCCGGACGCGGGCTCTACAAGAACCTGCTTTTGGCCACCGGTCTCTCGGCTCTAGCGGTTACCTCTACCCGAATTCTTGGCTTCCAGGGAACCCCTCACGGCGACTCGCTCTGGATTTTGTCATTCACCCGCCTGTTTGACATCAACGGCAATATCGCGTTTCTTAATGGCCACACCGCCATCAAACGCGGATTCTCGTATCCGCTGCTGCTTTCGCTTGGCCCATCGGGGCAGTACCTCAGCGGCATGACCCCTTACATCTTTGCCGCCCTGGGCTGTCTGGTTATCTGGGCGGTTCGCCAGCTAACCAAGGAAGCCCCACGCAAGCGTGTTCTATGGGTGGGCGCACTTCTGGTGCTGGCAACTTTCAGCACCGTGATGCCGCTACGCGCAATTTTCTATATCAACGGCCACACCCTCACCGCGGTTGGCCTACTGGCCGCAGCCGGCGTAACCGTCTTGGCAGTGCGCGACTACGAGTTGTCCCGCGAACACCTGCTGGTGGTTTGCCTTGGTGTTTTCACCGCCAGCACCTCTCGCATCGAGGGCATTGTTCTGGCAGCGCTGATTGTGCTGCCGCTGCTGTCGCAGCGCTGGATCAGCCGTCGTGCCATCATGTGGATCATTACCAGCGGCACCTTCGGCCTTAGCCTCTGGTTGGCCACCTATCACTCGTACATCATCCACGCCACCCACCTATCGTGGTACGCCTTCATGGCTATATTCGTTGGCGCTGGCTTGCTACCAGCCATCAAACTCTTCGATTGGATACGCTTCCGAATCGTTCCGGTAGCCCTGATTAGCATGGCCTTGGTATTTGTTGGAGCAGAGATTGTCTTCCACACCGCACTGCGCAAGGGCAACCTTGCTTTGGCAGCAAACCTCATCTTCGGCAGCGGTCGCTGGGGCATCTTCGTGGCCGCCATCGTTCTTGGAATTGCGCTTGGTAACCTCAAGAAAATTAGCCCGGAGCACAAGACCCTGCTGGCAATTACCGGAAGCCTCATTCTGGGCTCGCTCATCACCAAGATGCTGGACGGTGGCCAGTTTGGTCACCCAACTCTCGGACGCACCGGTTGGTCGGACAGTCTAAACCGCATGTGGCTGCAGTCCTTTGCTATCTTCTTAGTAACAGTGCTTGTCGGTTTGGTTCAGAACGACA